>CABQGZ010000567.1 GCA_902463835.1 uncultured Lachnospiraceae bacterium | reverse complement strand
GAGCAGTGGAGGAAGATTGCGGAGGGCATGGCTGTAAACTGGGATAAGAAGAACCCAGATCTTCTGATCCAGGACGATACCTTCCTGATGCAGCCCTTGGAGGATCTTGCACCGCTTGCTGATCGTAGTAAGCCGGTGCTGGAGATCCTGGGCTACGAGCGGGCCATGCGTGTGCGGATTCTGCGCCAGACAGATGTGGTGCTCTTACAATATCTGTTAAACGACGAGTTCACGGAAGAGCAGAAACGAGCTGCATTCCTGTATTATGAGCCGATTACCACCCATGATTCTTCTCTGTCCTATAACACCCACTGCATTATGGCGGCGGAGCTTGGTATGGCAGAGAAAGCGGAGGACTATTTCAACAAATCCTGCCGTCTGGATCTGGATGACACTTTTGACACGGTGCGTTCTGGTCTGCACGGCGCTGCCATGGGCGGTACATGGATGACAGTAGTAAATGGCTTTGGAGGCCTGCGTCTGGCGGAGGGGACGGTGTCCTTAAAACCGTATCTGCCTAAAAACTGGGAATCTCTGGAATTTTTCCTGCATGTACAGGGACGGATTCTTGCGGTAACGGTTACCCAGCAGGAAACGAAGCTTCGGCTTGTGGAAGGTGAGCCTTTGACGGTACTGCTGGACGGCACGAAAGTGAAAGTGTTATAGATTATGATGAACAAAAATGTATGTACTTATATCAAAAACAACTGGAGCAGCACCATCCGGCAGGCGGGGAGCGCGGCAAACGGCATTATAAAGATGCCGTTTTCTTACTCCACACCCTGCGCCAATGAGGGCTTTGTGGATTTTTATTACTGGGATACTTATTTTGCGAATATCGGTCTGATGCATGACGGCTTTTCAAAGCAGGCGGAGAACAATCTGGATACCATGAAATATTTTATTGATGGGCTGGGATATGTTCCAAATGCCAATAATATCCTGGATCGCTCCCAGCCGCCTCTTTTTACTGCGGGCGTGTATGATCTGTTCCGTTATAAAAAGGATACCGCAGTGATTGAAAAATATGCGGACAGTATTCAGAAAGAATTGGACTTCTTCCAATATGATCGGATGACGCCCCTGGGGCTGAACCAGTATGGAACGAACGCCACCAGAGCGGAATTAAAGGATGCCTGTGTGTGGCTGTGCCAGCGGATCGGTGAGGAGCTGCCGGAGGATGAGGAGGAGCGGATCCGTCTGGCCCGCAATCTCTATGGAATCGCGGAGAGCGGATGGGATTTTACTCCCAGATTCCGGACTGAGGATTGCCGTTTTGCGACGGATGAATTCGTTCATCTGGATCTGAACTGTATCCTGTATGACGCGGAGAGTAAAGCGGCTGAAATGTTCCGGCTGGTGGGACGGATGGAGGAAGCAGAAGTCCAGGAGAAGCGGGCAGCACTTCGGAGAGGGCGGATGGATCGCTATATGCGGGATCCGAAGACTGGAATCTATTATGATTATAACTTTAAGCGTGATTGTCTGTCGGAGGTGTTAAGCTGCGCATCTCTCTATGTCTATGCGGTGGGAATCTCCCATGACAGGGCGGCGGCACAAGAGGTTCTGCGCCGGCTGGAGCTGCCCCATGGTCTGGCAGCCTGTGGGGAACGGCCGGGGGATACGTATCTGCAGTGGGATTATCCTTGTATGTGGCCCAGCAATGTCCATTTTGCCAGTCAGGGTCTTTTAAGGATTGGTCTTGTGGATGAGGCAAAACGGATTGCCGGAAAATATGTGGCTGCGGTGGACAGGTGCTTTGAAGAGACCGGGAAATTGTGGGAGAAGTATGATGCCTTGCGGGGCGGCGTCTCCGTCACAAATGAATATGAAACGCCTGCCATGATGGGGTGGACGGCGGGTGTTTACCTTGAGATGTGGGAGCTGCGATGATTTTATTGCATTTTGAAAGAGAATCCGTTATACTAGGGGATAGAGAACCTGGTATAGCGGATTTTTCGCTTTGAGAAAATATGGCAGGGAGGCATGAAAGATGGCGCGTACAGTTGGGATTGGAATACAGGCATACGATCAGATGTCGGATTTTCTGTCCCGGTATTATGGAAAAAAAGTTATTATTCTTTTGGATGAGTATGACACGCCCATGCAGGAAGCCTATGTGAATGGATTCTGGGATGAACTGGTGGGATTTATTAGAAACCTGTTTAACTCCACCTTTAAAACCAATCCTTGGATGGAGCGGGCTATTATGACAGGGACAGCGTGCCCCGTTTTATCGGGCATTACAAGGGTCAGCAAGGAATCTATTTTCTCAGATCTGAATAATCTGGAAGTGGTGACCACCACATCCAATAAATATACGGATTGCTTCGGCTTTACGGAGGAGGAAGTATTTGCGGGGATGGATGAGTGTGGTTATACTGACAGAGAAACGGTAAAGAGGTGGTATGACGGATTCGTTTTCGGGAATAAGCGGGATATCTATAATCCATGGTCTATCTTAAATTATCTGGATAAAGGCATACTTATGACCTATTGGGCGAATTCCAGTGCCAACAGTCTGGTGGGCAAGCTGATCCGGGAAGGAAGCCCGGAGATAAAGATCATCATGGAGGATCTGTTGGAAGGGAAGGTTCTTCAGACGCAGATTGATGAGCAGATCGTATATAATCAACTGGACGGGGACGAGCGGGCTATATGGAGTCTTCTTGTGGCAAGCGGTTATCTGAAGGTGGAGAGCCTTAAGATAGATCCGGAGACGGGAAGGATGGATTATGAATTGTCGCTGACAAACATGGAAGTGCGTTTCATGTTTGAAAATATGATAACAGGCTGGTTTACCAATCATACTCCGGCATATAACAGTTTTATCAAAGGTCTGCTCATGGGAGACAAAAAGGCCATGAACAGCTATATGAATCGCGTGGCGTTGAAGACGTTCAGCTACTTCGATACCGGGAAGGAACCGTCAGAGGCAGAGCCTGAACGCTTTTACCATGGGTTTGTGCTGGGACTGATTGTGGAACTGCGAGACCGGTATACGGTCACATCCAATCGCGAGAGCGGATTCGGAAGGTATGACGTGGTACTGGAACCGCGGCAGAAAGACAGTTACGCCTATATTCTGGAGTTCAAGGTGCATGACCCGGAGGATGAGAAGACGCTGCAGGATACGGTGGAAGCGGCCCTGCGTCAGATTGAGGAGAAAAAATACGAGACAGCGCTGCTAGCAAAGGGGATTTCGGCAGATCGGATCAAAAAATACGGCTTTGCTTTTGAAGGGAAGAATGTATTGATTGGATGAAAGTGACTGGAGCGGCAGGAGGGAGATGACTTTGTGAGGGAATGGATATACAAGAAATTAGAAACCTATTCTGGCTATATT
>CABQGZ010000566.1 GCA_902463835.1 uncultured Lachnospiraceae bacterium | reverse complement strand
ATCTGGAAGCCTGCCTATTCTTTCTCTTTATACCAAGGGATATTTACTTGTCAGAGTCTGGACGATCTTGCGAACCTGATTGGCTCCTGCCTCGCCCTCCTTGATCATGGTTGCAATCGCCTCTGCCACCTGATCCATGTCCTGGGTATTGAAACCGCGGGAGGTAATGGCCGGTGTTCCAAGGCGAACGCCGCTGGTCACAAAGGGTGACTTGGGATCGTTCGGTATAGTGTTCTTATTGCAGGTGATGTTCACGGAATCAAGAAGCTTCTCCACTGCTTTTCCGGTCAGATCATAGGGTGTTAAGTCCACCAGCATCAGATGATTGTCGGTGCCGCCGGATACCAGCTTGATATCACGGCTCATAAGACCTTTGGCCAGTGCCTGGGCATTGTCAAGAATATTCTGCTGATACACCTTGAAGCTGTCCTCCAGCGCCTCCTTGAAGCAGACTGCCTTGGCCGCGATCACGTGCATCAGAGGACCGCCCTGGATTCCCGGGAATACAGCCTTGTTGAAGTTGAACTTATCCGCCGCTTCCTGATTGGCCAGGATCATGCCGCCTCTCGGGCCGCGCAGCGTCTTATGCGTTGTTGTGGTCACCACATCCGCATAGGGGAAGGGGCTTGGATGAAGACCTGCTGCCACAAGTCCTGCAATATGGGCCATATCCACGAAAAGGTATGCCCCAACCTCATCCGCGATCTCTCGGAACCGCTTGAAATCAATGATTCTCGCATAAGCGCTGGCTCCTGCAATGATCATTTTGGGCTTGCATTCCACCGCGATCTCGCGTACTTTGTCGTAATCGATATAGCCTTCGTCATTGACGCCGTAAGGAACAATGTTAAAATAGGAGCCCGAAAAATTCACGGGGCTTCCATGTGTCAGATGTCCGCCATGATCCAGGTTCATGCCCATCACGGTATCCCCGGGCTTTAACATGGCAAACTGCACTGCCATATTGGCCTGTGCGCCGGAATGGGGCTGCACGTTGGCATAGTCACAGCCAAAAAGCTCTTTGGCGCGCTCAATGGCCAGATTCTCTACGATATCCACGCACTCACATCCGCCATAATAGCGTTTTGCGGGATAACCCTCCGCATATTTATTGGTCATGGGGCTTCCCATCGCTGCCATGACAGCTTTGCTTACCCAGTTCTCAGAAGCGATCAGCTCGATATGGCTATTCTGGCGCTCCAGTTCTGCAGTTATGGCTTCTGCAACCTGTGGGTCGGTGGCTTTTACATCTTCAAATGAATACATTGTCTTAACGTCCTTCCTTCTGTACTTTGCTTAAGGGCAGTCTGGTGAACTGCGCAGTTTCATTATAGCGGGTTCTTCCTGGATTTGCAACTATAAATTTGAAAAGGAAGGACGTTTCAGATCTTCTGCAGCTGACGCTGGAATACTTTTCGGTGATTCTTTTGCAGTTCTTTGCCATATACCAGAGAGTACATAATGGCGGCCATGATGATGGCGGTGATTACGTCAAATACGGAGTGCTGCTTGAGGAACATGGTGGATAAGATGATGCTTATCATCAGTACCCAGGAACCGTTCTGAATCCACTTGTACTTGCGCAGTTTTTCATTTCTGCTGATTGCCATGTGTACGCCAAGGGAATTGTACACGTGGATACTGGGGAACAGGTTGGTGGCGGTGTCTGCGGAGTAGAGCCACTGTACCAGCATAGTAAATACGTTGTTCTCACGGAACACGCTGGGACGCAGGTAGTGACCATTAGGGTAAATAGTCGATACGATCAGAAACACGGTCATGCCCACAAAAAGGAAACAACACAATTTATAATAGTCCTGAACATTCGTGAAAAAAAGGTAGACTACCGTCACGGCAATGTATGCAAACCACAATAGGTACGGAATGATAAAGTACTCGCAAAAAGGAATATAGTCATCCAGTGCCATATGAACTACATGGAATCTTCCGGTTACTGTTTTTTCCAGAAAAGCAAACCATGCAAGGTAAATGATAAAATACGATAATATCCAGGCATGCTTATATTTTTTCAACAACTCTTTCATGGGTCCACATCCTTTTCTACTAAGCCATTCGGCCGTTTCCTGCCAACAATATGGTCATTATAACATATGCCCCCAGGCAGAACAACGGGGTTTTGGACAATTAAGAAAATCTTAGGAACTTTTTCTATTTTCCTTCCACTTTTTTATAATAAGTACTCTTCACCAGTTTTCCGATCACCAGATACCTTCGGCCGTAATCGCCTTTGACGCAGGTGGAGAGGGTGATCAGCTGATCCCTGGGCGTGAGGAGAAGACCTTCCCGGACATTTCCCTCCCGGCTTAGATAGGTTCCGATTGCCTCTAAGAATTTTTCTTGTCCCTCCATAGTTTTTACATCATAATACGCCGGTATGTATGCGTTAGAAAAGGCAAAAGCCGCATAAATCTGGTAGGTCAGCTTCACTTCGGGGGTATAGACTAAGATCGTGTCATGTTCCTTGAAAAATGTCTCGTCCTCAAAATCATGAAGTCCGGCAAACATGGTTCCCGCCCGCATATTATGTCCATAAAGGATGGTATTGTAATCGGTGAAAGCTTTCGCATTGCACTTGTTGGTGTAAATACATCCCGGATGTCCCTGAGAGCCGTCCAGATTCCGCAGCAGATAATAATTGTCTGTCTCATGCTGGAGCACCGGATAGTCCACAGCCGTTCCTGGAACCGTGAGCCATGCATAGATATCCTGGTTTTCCTTATGCAGCTCATCAAAGTCATAGACAGGCTCACCGAAATTCTCGGAGTCGGTGGATATAGTTCCGATCTTCACCTGCCCGGCAGATTCCTTCCATACAGCAGCTGCTTCCTGCTGCAGCCGTACATACGCCTCTATACGTACTCTGTCCTGCTGTCGTTCCTGCTTTTTGCAGATTTGGACATGTAAGAAAAGACCAGCTGCGATCACTGTGCAGGCCAACAATATGATGAATATCCACTTTGTCTTCTTTTTTTGCATATCTGTCACCGCCCCAAAAATTTGTTAAAGCCCTCTTTTCCTCCATGAAACCTTTCCCAATCCAGTCAAAGAGGTCATGAGAGCTCTCCTATGGTATGAAAAAAGCACCGACAAAAGAAATATTCTTTCCTGCCAATGCTTTGTTTTCTCACTGTCCTTATACGGGAATCGGGGTGACAGGATTTGAACCTGCGACCTCACGGCCCCCAGCCGTGCGCTCTAGCCAAGCTGAGCCACACCCCGCGAACAAAAACCATTCTACCACATTCCTTTGAAGAAATCAACTGTTTTTTATAATTTTCTCAAAGTTTTCGGTTTTCCTCAATTGCAAAATTAAATTCCACCCCTATATAGAAT
>CABQGZ010000565.1 GCA_902463835.1 uncultured Lachnospiraceae bacterium | reverse complement strand
ATCCATGGTAGTAACCTCCAATTTTATTTCTTAAACCTTGATCGTATCCGTTTCCGGACCGTGTATTCAGCAGGGCTTCTGCGGGGTGTCATCGGTGGGATACTCGCCATCCCACACCACCCGGCGATACTTTTCGGGATCGGTGTTGCCCTCAGTGGAGAACATGAGCACCCGGCTGTGCCGGTCCAGCTCCAAAGCGTCCCGCAGCTCCTTGTAGGTGTCGTCGCACATGATGGCGTCCAGAACGCCCATGCCCACGGCGCCGGATTCGCCGGACACCACGCGGGGATCGCCCTTGACGGGGGAACTCAGCATCCGCATACCCTTGGCGCTGACCCAATCGGGGCAGGAGATGAAGGCGGACACATGGTTCCGCAGAATGTCCCAGGAGATCGTGTTGGGTTCGCCGCAGGCCAGACCGGCCATGATGGTTTTCAGATCACCGGTGACGATGCGGGGCTTGCCGTCATTGGCCAGCGCGCCCTGATACAGGCAGTCAGCCGCCTCGGCCTCCATCACCACGAACTTGGGAGGATCGTTGGGGAACAGGTTTGCGAAGTAGCCCACCACCGCACCGGCCAGAGAGCCGACGCCGGCCTGGACGAACACGTGGGTGGGACGGTTTACGCTGCACTGACGAAGCTGGTCGGCGGCCTCATTAGCCATGGTGCCGTAGCCCTGCATGATCCAGGAGGGGATCTCCTCGTAGCCGTCCCAGGCGGTATCCTGCACGATGACGCCGTGTTCCGTCTGTGCGGCTTCCGCAGCAGCCATACGCACACAGTCATCGTAGTTGACTTCCTCGATGGTGACCTTGGCGCCCTCCTTGGCGATATTGTCAAAGCGGGACTTGCTGCTGCCCTTGGGCATGTGCACCACAGACTTCTGGCCCAGTTTGTTGGCTGCCCAAGCCACGCCGCGGCCATGGTTGCCATCGGTGGCGGTGAAGAAAGTGGCCTGACCGAATTCCTTACGGAAGGCTTCGCTGGTCAGGTAGTTGTAATTCATTTCGGACACGTCCCGGCCCATCTCGCCGGCGATGTACCGGGCCATGGCGAAGGAGCCGCCCAGCACCTTGAAGGCGTTGAGACCAAACCGGTAGGACTCATCCTTCACATACACACCCGCCAGCCCCAGATATTGTGCCATACCGTCCAGCTGCGCCAGAGGGGTGATGGAGTACTGGGGGAAGGACCCGTGGAAGGAGCGGGCCTTGGCCACATTGGGCAGGGACATCACATCCAGATGCTGATCGTCACTCTTCGGCATATGATTGAGGACCCATTTGAGCTGATCTTTCATGGAATACTCGCCTCCAAAATCTTTTTACTTCATGGCAAAATTTATTTAGCTTTCTGAGACCATCATAGCATGTGTTCTTCGGTTGTCAAGCAGAAAAACTCAAAAAAATGCTGTAAAGCTAAAACTTTTTTTGGTTCCTCTTGCGGAACCTGTGCGCAAGGCTGTTTTTTCCAAAAATCGGGCCTCCGCAGCAGGGATATTTCCCCGGCTTTCCATGCATGGAAGGTTTTTTGGAAGTGCCCTTGCTTTTTACGGAAGGCCACTTCGTGAGTGGAGGGAGATCAGACTTGTTTTCGGATATATCGCTCCTGCTGCAATCTGCTTGACGGCCCAGATACTCTAACGAGAAAATTAAAAATTTTTAGGTCTCAAAAAATGGTTGAATCTCACTAAAATTATGATACAATAATGGAATAATCATAGCAGGTCTGTCAGCGGCAACGGATCAGACCGTGTATTCCATAGTTTGCCCCGCTCTTTTCGGGGCGTTTCTGCCGCGGACCGGAAAAGGAGGGCATTTACGTGCCGAATGCATCTACGCTGCAATTTCTCTTGACGCTGGCAAAGGGGATCGCCAGTCAATTCGGCCCCAACTGCGAGGTGGTGGTCCACGATCTTGCCACCAATGACCCGGAACGGTCCATCGTTGCCATTGAAAACGGACACGTCACCGGACGCAAGGTGGGGGACGGGCCCTCCCATGTGGTTCTGGAAGCCCTGCGGGGGAATCCCGAACAGCTCCACGATCACCTGTCCTACCTGACCCGGACCAAGGATGGGAAGATCCTGAAATCCACCACCATCTATATCCGAGATGACGACGGTGCCCCCATTGGCATCTTCGGCATCAACTACGATATCACCCTGATGCTGGCCATGGAGAATGCGATCAAGCAGTTTACCGCCACTGAAAAGGACGAGAAGGAGCCGGAGCCGATTGCCCGGAATGTCTCTGACCTGCTGGATGAGCTGATCGAGCAGAGCGTGAAGGTGGTGGGTAAGCCGGTGGCCCTGATGAACAAGGAGGATAAGGTCAAGGCGGTGCAGTTTCTCAATGAGACCGGAGCCTTCCTCATCACCAAGAGCGGCGACCGGGTGTGCAAGTTCTTCGGCATCTCCAAGTACACTCTGTACAGCTACATTGACGAATCCAAGGCGTAAAACACCTCAAACACAGACGTTCAGATGCTTATTATGCTTATTATTAAGACAGATCGGCTGCAAACCTCGGTTTGCAGCCGCTCTGTCTTGTTTAACAGGATAACGAATGGAATGTGAAAAACCAAAAGGGGGAGGCTTCTTTACGAAGTGTATCTGTCAAGTAAAAGTAGACACGAATAAAAAGTCATAGCATCAGAATCCCAATTCAGTTTTGTACTGGATTGGGGTTTTGTAATCCAAGGCAGCGGCAAAACGTTCGGAGTTAAAGTATAGGACATATTGATCCAGTGTCTTTTTGAGGCTGGAAACTTTACTGATACCAAAATCCAGAATCAATTCGGCCTTCATCCATCCGTTCAGAGATTCGATAATTGGGTTGTCCGTAGGTGTTCCGGCTCTTGACATTGAGCGAATTATGTTATAATTAGAATGAGTCCTTGAGAAAGCTCTGGAGGAGTAGACTGCGCCTTGGTCGGTGTGCAAGACCGTACCTGCGGTCTGCTCCTTCACATTTTTTACGCATTTGCATGGTTGATCCAAGCAGTTATAGTAGGTTTTGGGATCCCCTCGATGTGCAATAATTTCATTGTTGAAGGTATCTATAAAAAGGACCCACTCATAAATCCTTCCGTTACAGCGAATGCAAGTCATGTCAGACACAACGATTTCCAGCGGCCTAACCGGATATTTACTTCTCAAATCTTCGTTGATCTGAAACTCTTGCCGCTGCCAGTAATAAATTCCTTCTGTGAACCACTTCCTTTCACCCGGTATCCTTTATTTAGCCGTGCTACATCTGCCTCCAGCTTTGCCATCCGAAGCTGCAATTGGCCCATCTCGTCCAATGTTTTGCTCGTATGCAGCGCTGCATATCGATTACCACATCGATCCCGATG
>CABQGZ010000564.1 GCA_902463835.1 uncultured Lachnospiraceae bacterium | reverse complement strand
GTATGATGATTTCTCCATGAAGAACCGCATATTCCACCGTGTCTCCTTCTGTAAAAACAGCGGTTCCATTCGTTCCATCCGTAATCTCGTCTCTGAGAGCTTCCAGCTCTGTTTCCGGAACCATAGCCTTTAATTCTACGTCTTGGCCATATGCAGCATCCGTCAACGTAATATTCTGTTTGGCCAGAATGTACTGTATCTTCCCGACACTGTTGTAATCCGTGTGAATGGTCAGAATACGGCCTTTCTGCTTTTCAGCGATGACGCTGTGAGCCAGCCCCTCCTGAACAGCCTTCTGATAGGCCCGGACAAGCCCGCCGGTGCCAAGCAGGGTTCCGCCGAAATAGCGCGTTACCACCACCGCCACATTGTGGATGTCTTCACGCAGCAGCACCTCCAGCATAGGACGGCCAGCTGTGCCCTGCGGCTCCCCGTCATCGCTGCACCGTGCAAGTTCATGACGTTCTCCCGCCACAAAGGCATAACAATTGTGCCTGGCATCCCAGTATCGCTTTTTCATCTCCGCAATAAAGCCAAGGGCGTCCTCCTCCGTCTCGATTTTACGCACCGTGGCGATAAAACGTGACTTCTTCTCCACGATTTCCCCTGTCCCGCCTTCATATAAGATCTTGCATGCTGCTTCCATATCCTAAGAACTCCTTTTTATTACTCCTCTTCTCGTACGCAGTGCGCACTCAAACATTTTACCACAATCCTTGTAATTAATCAATTTCTGTAGAGCAGAACTGTTTATTTTCCATAACTTGGGCTATCCTAATAAGGTAATACATAAGCCCTCAGAGAATATTAAGGAATTTTTGCTTTATTTTGGAAGGAATATTTGATATAATAGCTTTATTCAGTGCCTTTTGGGATGACAAAACAATTATTTTTTTGCAATATATTTTTTGAGATATTTTTTATAAGACATAGAAGGAGGCCTATTATGAATTATGGAAAGAAAAGCATTTCCCGCAAGGGAAAACAGATCGCCTCAAGCAGCGCCCTCGTCCGCAGGAAATTCTCCGTTGTACTCCTGAAGACTTTTCTGTTGTGTATCTTCGTCCTGGCAGTAATCGGCGCATGCGCAGGCTTCGGCTTATACAAGGGAATCATTGACTCCGCACCTGATATCGACGACATAGATCCCACCCCAACCGGCTTTTTGTCCGTAGTATTGGACAGCGAGGGAAACGAGACGGCCACACTGGTCGCGTCCGGAGCAAACCGCGTCTACGTGACGATTGAGGATATTCCGCTCCATACTCAGCATGCCTTTGTGGCTATTGAGGACGAGCGATTCTACGATCACAACGGCATTGATATCCAGGGTATTATTCGGGCTGGAATAAGGGGGATCACCAATGGATTTAAGTTCACGGAAGGCGCCAGCACAATCACCCAGCAGCTGTTGAAGAACAATGTTTTTACCGGTTGGACCGAGGAGTCCAAGATTGAGAGCGTGGAGCGCAAGATTCAGGAACAGTATCTGGCCGTGCAGCTCACGAAGACCAAATCCAAGAACTGGGTGCTGGAAAATTATCTGAACACAATCAATCTGGGGCAAAACACACTGGGAATCCAGGCTGCCTCCAGAAGGTACTTCGGCAAGGACGTATCGGAACTCACCATATCGGAAAGCGCCGTGATCGCCGCCATCACTCAGAATCCCAGCAAATGGAATCCGGTCTCCCACCCCGAAAACAATGCAGAGCGGCGGAAAAAGGTTCTTACGCATATGAAGGAGCAGGGTTACATCAATCAGGAGCAATTTGAAGAAGCCATGGCAGATGACGTGTATGCCCGGATTCAGCAGGTGAACATTGAACATGAGGAGTCAGATCCCAATTCCTACTTTGTAGATGCATTGATCGACCAGATACTTCAGGATCTCGTAGATCTCAAGGGATATACCGACACCCAGGCCATAAAAGCCCTCTATGAGAGCGGCCTGACCATCCAATCCACCCAGGATCCCAAGCTGCAGCAGATCTGTGACGAAGAGATGAATAATCCTGGAAATTATCCCAGCAATGTGAAGTATTCCTTCTCTTACCGTCTCTCCGTGAAGAAAGCAGACGGCTCCACCGCCCAGTACAGTGAACAGTCCATGATGAAATACTACCGGGAAGGCAATAAAAATCACGCGCCCAACCCTGACTACAACATTAATTTCAACAGCCAGGAGGCAGCTGCCCAAGCCATCGAGGACTATAAATCAGAGATTCTTGCGGAAGGCGACTCCATCATCGAGGGCGGTGAATCCATCACCTATACCTTGCAGCCGCAGGCATCTGTGGTTCTGATGGATCAGCACACGGGCGAGGTGAAAGCACTTGTGGGCGGCCGGGGAGAGAAAACAGCCAGCCGTACCTTAAATCGTGCCACCGGTACCCTGCGTCAGCCCGGTTCCACCTTCAAGATTCTGGCCACCTATGCACCGGCTCTTGACACTGCTGGCATGACACTTGCCACCGTACAGGATGATGCCCCTTACTCCTATGCCAACGGTACATCTTTAAAGAATTCGGACAGTACCTACCGGGGGCTTATCACAATCCGCCAGGGGATTACCCACTCTGTCAACGTGGCGGCGGTGAAGACCTTAACAGATATAACGCCAAAGCTTGGCTACGATTACCTTACCAATTTTGGCTTTACCTCCTTGAGCCAGAATGACATCACCCAGGCACTGGCCCTTGGCGGCATATACAACGGCGTGAGCAATCTGGAGCTGACGGCCGCCTTCTCCTCCATCGCCAACGACGGAGTTTACACAAAACCGAGATTTTACACGAAGATTCTGGATCACGATGGGAACGTTTTGATCGATAACACGCCCCAGACCCGGACTGTGCTGAAAGAAACAACCGCCTACCTTCTGATCGACGCCATGCGGGACGTTGTGGAGAGCGGAACCGGCAAAGCTGTGAAATTTGACTCCATGGATATCGCTGGAAAAACAGGTACCACAAACAGCAGCCGTGACCTTTTATTCGCCGGATTTACTCCGTATTATACCTGTGTGACCTGGGGTGGCTACGACGATAACATGTCCCTGAGCAGAACTACCAGATATGAGCGTACCCTCTGGCATTCCATTATGAGCCGTGTACACGAAGGGCTGGAATATCAGGAATTTGAGCGGCCAGAGGGTCTTACCGAGGCGACAATCTGTACAAAATCCGGCAAGCTGGCAGTGGAAGGCATGTGTGACAACGATCCTCGGGGCAGCATGATTGCCACGGAGCTTTTTGCCAACGGCACCGCTCCTACGGAGTATTGTGACCATCACGTGACGGTCACCATCTGCAAGGAATCCGGCATGCTGGCAGGTGAGTTCTGTCCGGATGCCGGCAAGG
>CABQGZ010000563.1 GCA_902463835.1 uncultured Lachnospiraceae bacterium | reverse complement strand
TTCCCCATCTGCCTACGGGCAAGGGCATTGGAGCCGGGATCGCGCTTGCACTTATCATGGATGGCGGGAAAAGCCGTATCCTTGCGCTGAAGGATCACCCGGCGGTGCAGATGATGGGCATTATGGATGAGGAAGGCAACATCGACCTTGAACGGCTCTATAATGCGGCAAGGCCGCGCTTTGACGGCCAGAAGCTGCCGATCACGGTGCCGATCATTGGCGAGCTGCGCTTTGACGTGGGAGATCTCGATAAGCTTTACAGATACATACAGGAGGCGTGATATGGGAAAAGAACATTACATTGAGCAACTGAAAGAGCAGCTGCATGAGATCATGGAGCGCCCGGTGACGCTTGGCCGCGCGGAAGAAATCACGGTGTACGCGGACGCCATTTGTGCGCTGCATAAGCTGGACGACGATCATTTTCGTGAGGCCGCGAAAATGATAGAGTTTACCGAGGACGACGCCAAAGCGTGGACGGCCAGGATGGAAAACGAAGACGGCACGACCGGCCCGCACTGGTCGATGGGCCAGACGGATGCCGTGGCCAATATCACAGGTGTTCATGTGAAGTCCTGCGTCTGGTGGGCGGCAATGAACATGATGTATTCGGACTATTACGGCGTAGCTGCCAAGTACGGCCTCGACCGGCCGGAGTTCTACGCCGACCTCGCCAAAGCGTTCCTGATGGATAAAGATGCCGGAGGGGCGGAGGCGAAGATGGCCGGGTATTATCATGGGATTGTGCTCCGTAACAGCTAACTCCTATTGCATATCTATTGCAGATACAGCAAAATTTCTATTGTAAAATCAACATGTCCTGAATGAATGGGGTTCAAGAGGCCGCTAGTTCGAATCTAGTCACTCGGACCAAAAAAATACCGCAAAACGTATGTTTTGCGGTATTTTTCTTCTGCTTCTTTACGAAATTGTACGTGTATGAATCGGACTAAACCGGTCTGTTTTGGTCTATTGCATACTCTGTTGCATACCATATCAAGAGGGCAAATTAGAGCTGTGTGGCGATATTTACGGCAGATTTCAGGTCGGTATGGGTGTAATGTGTGGTCATTTCCATCGAAGTGTGCCCGATCATGGCCATTTTGTCAGCGTCCGGCGCGTCAATTTTTTTCATGAGGGTTGCAAAAGTATGGCGACAGGAGTGCGGCACCAGGCGGCGCACTCCTGCCTGCTCCAGCGCCGGATAATACCATTTCTCTCGGAATTTTTTCTGCTGCACTTTCTTCCCGTCCTCGGAAAAGATGAATCCTGGCTTTTCCCATTGCAGCACGTAGTCAATGATTTTAGGGCTGATGGCCACAATGCGGTGCATACCGGCCTCGGTCTTTTCGCCGCCGACAAAATAATAGCTCTGGTTGACCTCGTCATAATGGAGATCTGTGTCTTGAAGCTGGAGCAGCTCCTCAAGCCGGAAACCGGTGTAACATAGGATGAGCACAAGCTCGATCCTTGGCACTGTGCCGACGGCTTTTTTCATTTTTTCGAGTTCCTCATCGGTAAACGGTTCGCGGCCAGCCTGCGTCTCGCCGCCCACACGGAGAAGCTCTGCATAATTCTTGCCGACGACGTCGTCGCGCATTGCAAAGCGAAACAGCATCGTCCCCAGTGCCTTCATGTTTTCCTGCGTCCGGCGCCCCATCGGACAGGCATCCAGGCAGGCCTGCAATGCTGCCGTCTTTAAATCGGCCATCTTCGCAAACCAGATCGGTTCATAGTATTTGTAGGCGGCCTTGTAGCAATTCATTGTGCTGGCCTTTACGTCCTTTTCGTGCTCGGCCTCCCATTTTTCATAGATCTGCCGGAATGTGATGTTCGCTGACAAGGCAGACAGCTGGACGCGGAGCTGCGGGATATACTCCTGCGCTTCGCGCTTTGTTTTAAAGCAGCTCTTCGTTCGCGTCCGGCGCATAGGCTTCCCTCCCGGGCCTGGAATATAGCCCAGCGTGGCAACAGCGCGCCATGTGCCATTCGGCAGCTTGTAGACACTGCCGGTGCCATTCCCCCGTGCTTTTGGTCTTCGTTCCGGCCTCTCCTGCTTCGCGCCGCACTGGGAACAGAACGGGCCGTCCGGAACGTCTTGTTTACATTTGCGGCAGATCATAGCGTCACCCCCAATAGCGGAGACAGATCGCAGCCGTCAGATGGTCGCGCACCCAGCCGATCTTTGGACTGAGCAGATCGACGAGCAGGAGTATCCCGGCCAGAAAGACAATGCCGAGCAGCGCGGCGATGATCTTTCGCTTTAACTTCATGGATTGCTGGCAGAACGCGACTGTTTGACGTAGGTGCTCAATTTCCTTCCGTGCGTCGTGAAGCTCCTGCGGGATATCAGATTCCGGTGGAACATCATCCGGATGGATGTCGCAAAAGCGGTCGAGCGAGATATGCAGGAGGCGACAGACAGGGCCTACAGTGTCGATTCCGGGATTTAATATTTCCCCACGCATGAATTGACCAATGTTCTTCAGAGACTTTCCGGAGGCGTTAGCCAAATCTTGATAGGTCATGTTCGGATAGTGGCTTTCCTTCTTGTTTCGACAAATTTCAGACAAATCTTGTTTCAAAAAACGACTTCCTTTCAAAAAAAGCACTTATATGGGAACAAAAAAGGAACTTACGGTTCTCGACAAATCACCTTCCCGGGGTGTAATCTGTACTTGCAAGCAGCTCCCACACGCTTGCAGCGGCCCAAAAGCCCCGCCGTCGATGGGATGATCGACGACGGGGCAATCCCATCAAATATAAACTTCTTCGTCCTCTTTCTTCTCCCTGAGTTTGGCGCGGACACCAACGATGCCCCACGCGAACAGCATCGCGCCGCCGAGAATGGCAAACGTCGATGCGGCAAGAATACCCCATGACCAGACCCGCCAGCCCTGCACAAAGGCCGAAGCGCCGAACAGGATGATGAGCAGTCCGACCGCAAATTTCCACGCTTCGCCAATGGTGGACGGGTGCTGCGGTGCGGCCGGGCCAGTGACATTGATGGTTGACTGTACCGGTGCTTTTCGCTTAAAATTTTTCGTAGGGACGCCGCACTTCGGACAGGCTATCGCGTTGTCGTCAATCTCAGCGCCGCATTTTACGCAATACATCAGCAATCACCTCTCATCCTCACCAGTTGACAACTGGGTCACCATAGCAGTCCTGTGCAGACCCGCATGCGATTGTGATAATATCCACGATCCAGCCAATACCGGAAAGGCCTAGCGTAAACAGCCACAACAGGCCGGTTCCAACTTTTCCAAGATAAAACCTATGTACGCCGAGCACCCCAAGGAAAATCGCCAGAACCAATGCAACCGTGCGGCTTCTCGGGCTGACCGGGCGTGCATTGGCTCCATACGAAAC
>CABQGZ010000562.1 GCA_902463835.1 uncultured Lachnospiraceae bacterium | reverse complement strand
GCCTCTACCTGATGGCAAAACGGCGAGGAATGAACCCCGAGGTCTGCGTTGGCCAGAGCGTCAAAATAAGCCTTTACCCAATCTGGCAGTTTAGAAGACTTCTGAATGCCATTTAATTCGCTCTTATATGCTGGTGAGGACTCGATATAAGGTTTTTGATATAGAATGCCCTCTTGATCCAGTTTATTCTGTACTGCCGAAAGCAAAATGGGAGATTTCCCAAAATACTGAGACTTAATGTAGTCTTCCAGAGCTTCGCGTAGCTGTAGGTGGACTCCATTTGCACCATTTGCCATAATTACTCCTCCGCAAAACAATACCCAATCGATTCCAGCACATGCCTAAAAACCGGGTATACTTCCTTTGCCATCTGTCTTGTAAATATCTGTGGTGATCTAATTGGAAAATCATAGCGTACAGGCCAGCTGTATAGTTTGAAAAAATCCTCCTCGGATGGTGGTAGGCGGTAACCAATTTTGATATCTACAAGGTCTCCTACGCTACTTACTCGTACAGGGGGGAGCATGTCATAACTTTTCAACAATGCTGACATGATCCTTGCATGTTCGCCATAACTTCCCGGATATGAATGTGAGAAATCTTGCGTTTTCCATTCTGGGATAGCCTTTTGCTGATATTGTCCATTATAGTAACGGTAGAACGCATATACTCTACTCGGCTCCCCATATCGAGCGAGGGAAATCCTACCATCTTTATCTGGGGTTTGCTTCCAGTATCCCAGCCTAAACGAAGGCCCCAAGTACATAAATTCTGCGCTATCAGGCCAATCTATTGGAACCCACTCACCATCCCCCAGTAGGCCTCCGAGGTAGTCCTCAAGGCCTTGATTTTGCAAGCCAAACACTTCTGCTATCGACTTGTCAGCGGAACTCTTTTGTCGGGAATAGTAGCCTAACCCACTCATAAAGAGCTGCACATCAGGTGAACTCCCGCGGCAAATAGTTAGATTGTTATATGTCGCAAATGATGGCACAGCAGGTGAAATTCGATAGGCAGAATGATAGAAGAATCCACTTCGCAGATAGATGTGATATATTTCGTCAATTAAGTCGCTCTTTTTCTCAGGAAGTATGAACTTTATACTCGGATAGAGTTCTTCATAGGCGGCAAAAATCTCCGCAATGCGTTCTTTAAAGTGCTGGATAGAAACTGTATCCTCGTCTTCATCATAGTCCCAAAGCGATGCAAGTCCCATTTGGCCCGCAATACTGTAAATCACTCGACACATCCACTCATTGTCGACCTTCCCTGGAATGTTCAATTGGCGGCCAATCGATATAATCAGTTCATTCCCCATATATCATTCATCCTTGAGATACCTCTCAGCTTCAGCTTTCACGGCACTGGAAATCCCACTCTCCGCTTCCAAGACCTCTCTCATCACATCAAGCTGTCCAGTAAGCACGCAGATCGGCATCACCCCGAAAAGCATCTCCATATCTTTTGCTCTCTCGGGACTATCAACCATCACCTTCGCATCCGAAATAACACGGCTGAGTTGGCGCAGCAGTGCCTTACTAATACCTAACTTTTTAAATGCGGCAATACGCAGCGGATGTGTATCCTTTGGAACATAACCGATAAAATCTTCCGATCGTTTTCCCGCATATGGTTCAAGTGCGGAAACTGTTCCAACGAAGCACTCACTGATAACGGGAAGCATATAGTTGTACAGACCTTGCGGCTCTATGACCAAATCTTCTACATAGGGGTGCGTCCAAACGATGTGCTCTCGGGAATTAGCAAGCATTTGCGGGATTATATCCCCCCATCCCTTGCCAAACATATTCTGCGCTGCAACGATATGTTCATTGACATTATTTACCGCATCCGCTATATCGCAATCGAATTGCTCCCCGAACATCAATTGTCCCGCATTGTCTGCGTATAGGGAGACAGATAATGCATTAGCAATATCCTGCCCACAGGGACCTGCAATTAGGATTGGAGCGTTGTGAATGTGGGCGGAGTACAGAAACGCCGCAAGCATTGTAGCAAGATCCGGTTCTACGCTCAAAGAATAAGATAAGTTTTGAGACAATTCATTAAGTTCATCTTTCCAGTCTTTGGCTGCCCCCACTTCATCTTCCGAATACACCGCTGATATATGCCTATATTTCCAACCTGATTCATTGGAAGTCGCCTGAGGAAGTAGTATAGAAAGATCAGCTATAAACCCGGCCACATCCTTTTGAGCCCCGGCAATCTTTTCACGAATTGCCGCTACAGTTTCCTTTTCGAGTATCTTATAACGCGCAATCTCTGCTTGTAAACGGCATAGATCATCTTGAGCTTCAGCTACCTCACGCAGTATATCACCATGCTTCTCCTTGGCCGAAGACACATCATTCTCGGCCTGTGCCACCTTGTGTTGAAGCACTGCCAGTTCTTCTTGCGCCGTATTTACTTCGTTGGCATGGTCAGCAATCCATTTATTATAGGCGATGTCATTGCATTTTTGCCAAAGTCCTCCATGTTTGCTAAGGATACGCGTAATGACTGCAGAATCCACATCTTCCACCGTCATATATTTTTCAACCATCTGTAAGAACTCATCCACATACGTTTGGGCTTCTTGGATTGAGATTCCATAGGTGTCTGCCACTCTTTCCAAAATGGATTCCTTGGGTATAGATGCTAAAGCCTCACGGAATTTCAAATAATCGTTTTTGAGGATGGCTTGTGCCTTGAAAATCGGCCATCTCATACTGGAAAGAAAAATATTCTTTATTGTTTCGCTTATTGGATATATCGGAATTCGCTTCTGCGGTTCCCGAAGTGAAATGTATTTATATATTTTTCGAGACTCCCATTCATATTTCCATTCAAAAATATCGCTTTTGCTTAATTTATAGTATGGCAATGTATAAATGTCATCCCGCAATGCCACTAACTCAGGATTGCGTTGGCGAAGCAAAGACTCACCAGTATCACATAGCACACCCTCAAAAACTGTGTCGTTCTTGGCGGCAAATATAATTTTGCCATGAGCATACGAAGGAATCTTCAAGCCGCTTTTCAGAGACATGATGACGCCTTCTATATTGGAAACTTCATCGAGAACAATAACCTCGACAGGGGATGCTTGCTCCATGTAGGTGGACGTTGTTTTCCATCGTCCAGGCTCACTCTCAAATTCTTCCCACTCCCAAAAGCCGATGCGACCAGGTTCCGTTGGGCCGTCATCGCAAAAAACGAACAGGCGATTATCATGTATTTGCTCTTTTTGCTTGTCGAAATAAGGAGCCACAAGGACACCGCCAACAGCGTCCGCCAGTCTTAGCATCCAAATGTCTCTGTTCTTGTCCGGGCGGTTGACCTTGCACAACGAAATCCAATGTTTATCCATTTTATCCT
>CABQGZ010000561.1 GCA_902463835.1 uncultured Lachnospiraceae bacterium | reverse complement strand
TTGTAACACGGGCGCCGTTTATCTCTGTGCTACCGCCAGTAATGCGAGGAGTATCGCTTTGCAGCCTATGACCAAATTCGGAAGCAAAGCGACCAAATCCGGAAGGTTCGCCCATTCTTGAGGCTGATTTGCTATTATTGTATTAGTCATCGAGAAGGAAGTTCGCTTGATAAAGACGAGGCATGTCGGCTGTCTCGGTATTTTGGCAGAAGGAGGGCGAAACGGATTGCGCATAGATGAGATCATTTATAAAACATTGATCGCTGGCGATTCATACAGAACATTGCTGAAGGGCTTGTGGGTGACATTTCAGATCTCCCTGCTTTCATTGCTGCTTGGAACACTCCTCGGAGTTGCTGTCTGCGCCATGCGAAGAAGCAGACTCAGGCTTGTCCGCAGTATCGCCGCAGTGTATATGGCAGTTGTCAGAGGAAGCCCGGTCTTACTGCTTTTGATGCTGATGTATTATGTGGTGTTTGCCGGCAGCAATGTGTCGCCGGTCATGGTGGCTGTTGCGGCATTTTCCCTCCACATGAGTGCCTATACGGCAGCCTGCTTCTATTCCGCCATCAACGCGACGGACGCCATGCAGGTCGAAGCGGCGAGGACTCTCGGATTTTCCAGATGGCAGGCGTTTACCCTGATTACACTGCCGCAGACAGCAAAAATCGCGAAGGAAACCTACCAGTCCACCATCGTTACCCTGATCCAATGGACCAGTGTTGTGGGCTATGTTACCATCACAGATCTGACGAGAGTCATAAACAATATTGGCAGCCGCACGATGCAGCCGCTCTTTATGATTCTGGTGGGACTGCTGCTGTATCTCGGAATGGCCTACCTTAGCTATGGCGCATTTGCCCTTGCGGGCAGACTGTCTGCGTGGAGAAGGAACAGGAGGTTGAGGACGTGAGCATGATCCGGGTAGAAAAATTGTCCAAAGCCTTTGGCTCATTGCAGGTCCTGAAGGACGTGGATCTGACGGTGGAAAAAGGAGAACGGATCGTCATCATCGGCGGCTCTGGCTGCGGCAAGAGCGTTTTCCTGCGCTGTATGGATTTTCTGGAAATACCGGACGAGGGAGCCGTATTCCTCGGAGATGATGAATTGACCACCAATCAAAATGATCTGAACCGTATCCGGCGCAAAGTAGGGATGGTCTTTCAGGGATTTCACTTGTTTTCCCACATGAACGTGCTGGATAATATTACTCTGGCGCCGATCAAGCTGCTGGGGCTGTCACGGGAGGAGGCGGAAAAGAAGGCGGAAGCACTGCTTAAAATGGTGGGTCTGGAGAGCAAGAAATACACGATGCCGGATGTCCTGTCAGGCGGTCAGAAGCAGCGGATCGCCATCGTTCGCTGTCTTGCCATGGAACCGGAGGTCATGCTTTTTGACGAGCCGACTTCGGCGCTGGATCCCACCATGGTCGGCGAGGTGCTTGCGACCTTGCGGCTTCTTGCAAAGCAGGGCATGACAATGGTCATCGTTACCCATGAAATGGAGTTTGCGAAAGAGATCGCCAGCAGGATCCTCTACATGGATGAACAGGGAATTTACGAGGAAGGATCACCACAGGAGATTTTTGAAGCTCCAAAAAAGAAGAAAACCAGGGACTTTGTCCACAAGATGAAGTACCTTTCGTGGAGGATCGAAGAGCGCGACTTTGATTTGATGCAGCTTCAGGGCAGCATCCGCAGCTTTGCCAGCCGGTACGGGCTGGACGCGAAAAAAACCAACCGGCTTCAGCTCTGCACGGAGGAACTGATCTATGAAATGCTGAACTGTAGGCAGGCTGATGACGTTCCGGATATACAGATACAAATTTCCTTTGATGAGCGGGACAAATGCACGATTATCGAATTACGCAGCAGGGGAAAGAAATACGACCCCTTTGAGGCGGAGTCTGACGACGAGATCCACCTGGGCGTTACGATCCTGAAAAACACCGCAAAGCGGATAGAGTATCGTTTTGACGGTGAAAATAATTGTTTTGAGATCGAATTATAAGGAGGAAAATCAACATGAAAAAAGCGCGTGTACTTGTGGGCCTCATCTTGTGCTTTGCGATGATTTTTGCAATGGCGGGATGCGGCGAAAAGAAGACCCCTGCGGAGGAGGAAAACATTCTATGTGGTATCATGAACTGGCAGGAGCCTAACGATCTGGACATATTCCCCACACCGGCGCTGGGCGAGTGGAAGCAATACAGCAGCCTGACCTCAATGGTCTTGGACCTGAATGCCGGAAATGTTGAATATCTGCTTGTGCCGGCTTCCGTTGCAAGCTATTTGAAAGCGCAGGATGATTCGCTGACCATTGCTCCCGGCGGTGCCGGCGTTCCTACAGAAATACGCATGGCGGTCCGCGCGGAGGATACGGAGCTTCATCAGATTTTGCAGGACGGCATTCAGGCACTCCGGGAGGACGGCACGCTGGATGATCTGATCGATACTTATATAACCAATATTTCGACAAGCGGTTCTGAAAGCAGCTTGCAGGGAGATAAAGAGAATGCCTACGTGGTGGGCGTAACGGGTGATCTGCCCCCGCTGGATTATGTGGCCGCAGATGGCGTGCCCGCCGGTTTTAATGTGGCGCTGATGAATGCGATCTCAGATAAAATGGGTGCTGCTTTTACCTTTGTGCAGGTTGAAGCGGACGCCAGATTGTCTGCCTTGAGCAGCGGGAAAATTGATGTGATCTTTTGGTACGGCAATGTGCAGGGCTATACCTCCGAGAGAGATGAACTGCTGATCACGGATGAATATTATGAGGACAATGTTTACTATGTGACGAAATCCTTCGATATGAACAGGATTTTGGAAGCAATGAAGGCTCAGTAAGAATAGGAATAAGAAGAAATGCGTAAGATTATCGTTTTGCTTTTATCGGCGGCCCTGCTTGTTTCCTGTGCGGCGGGCTGTTCTTCGGAGAGAAAAAGTCCTGTAGAAGGGAAGAAAGTGGCGTATATCATGTATATGTCTTCCTCGCCCATCTTTGAAATGTGGTCGGAAGCCTTTAAGGAAACGGCGGAGGCCTTTGGCATGACGGCGGATACTTTCTTCTGTGACGACAGCGACGAGGCGTGGAGAAACAGGATCCAGCAGTGTGCGCAGGACGGCTATGACGGACTTCTGGTGTCTCACGGCGGAGTGGATTATGCATGGGAATTTCTTTCGGGTATTACAGCGGCTTATCCGGATCTGAAAATAGCGACCTTTGACACCTCTTTCCGTGATAAAAACGGTGATACACAAAAGATCGATGGCGTGGTTCAGCTGTTCCAGAGGGATTCCGGGCTTGCGGCGGCTCTGGTGGAGGAGCTTCTGAGTATGTACCCCGATAAGGCGGAAAAGGAAGGTCCGGTCAATATTCTGCAGGTGC
>CABQGZ010000560.1 GCA_902463835.1 uncultured Lachnospiraceae bacterium | reverse complement strand
GAATACGGGCAGGACTGAGCAGGAGCTGGAAAACAACGTCTTTCAGGCAAGCTCCATCGCGCAGAAGCATAACTGCAATCTCTGTCGGCTGGATTATCAGCAGGAGCAGGGGCTTATGTCCTCTCTGCCGCTGGCTGACTGCCAAATCGAGATTCAGCGCGGCCTTACCACCAGTTCCACGGCCATTTTCATTCCGTTTACCACACAGGAGCTTTACCAGTCCGGCAAAGAGAGCTTGTACTATGGTTTGAATGCGCTTTCCAGTAATTTGATCATGGTGGACAGAAAGCGGCTCAAGAATCCCAACGGCCTTATCCTCGGCACTCCCGGCTCTGGCAAATCGTTCAGTGCAAAACGTGAAATCGCAAACGCATTTCTCGTGACCGATGATGATATTATCATCAATGACCCAGAGGGAGAGTATTCTCCGCTGGTAAATCGTCTGAAAGGTCAGGTCATTAAAATCTCTCCCAACAGCACCCAATTCATCAACCCGATGGATATTAACAGCAATTACAGCGAAGAAGATAACCCCCTGTCGTTGAAAGCAGACTTTATCCTCTCTCTGTGTGAGTTGGTTGTTGGCGGCAAAGAAGGTCTGCTCCCGGTGGAAAAGACGGTCATTGACCGCTGTGTGCATCTTATCTATCGGAAATATTTCGCTGACCCCTGCCCGGAAAATATGCCGATTTTGGAAGATCTCTACAACGCCCTGCTCCAGCAGGATGAAAAAGAAGCCCACCACGTTGCCACCGCGCTGGAAATCTACGTCAAAGGCTCTCTGAATCTGTTCAACCACCGCACCAACGTGAATGTCAACAACAGAATCGTCTGCTATGACATCAAGGAGCTGGGCAAGCAGATGAAAAAGCTCGGTATGCTCATCGTGCAAGACCAAGTTTGGGGTTGCGTTACGGCCAATCGCAGCAGCGGAAAGTCCACCCGATATTATATGGATGAGATGCACTTGCTCTTAAAAGAAGAGCAAACTGCGGCATATAGCGTCGAGATTTGGAAGCGTTTTCGCAAGTGGGGCGGTATCCCCACAGGGCTGACACAAAATGTCAAAGACCTACTTTCTTCGCGTGAAGTCGAGAATATTTTTGAAAACTCGGACATGATAATCATGTTGAATCAGGCTGCGGGTGATAGGCAAATCCTCGCAAAGCAGCTGAACATCAGCCCTCACCAGCTCTCCTACGTCACGCACTCCGGTGAGGGTGAAGGATTGCTGTTCTTTGGCAATGTCATTCTGCCTTTCGTTGACCGTTTCCCCACTGATTTGGAGCTGTACCGTATTATGACCACGAAGCTGGGGGAAGTTTCGGAGGGCGCACAGAAATGAGCAATCCGAAGCTGAACTTTAAGGAAGATTCTTCTGCAAAGAAAACCCGTTCACCCCCGAAAAAAGCCAAGGTCGAGCAGTCTACGCCCAAAAAGAAAAAGCTGAAAACGGATGCAGAAAAAGTTGCCGAAAAGAAACAACATCTACGTTTTGGCAAGGCCGAGCTGACCCCGGATGAACTGAGCCGACTGAGTAAGGCGCAGAAGCGTGAAATGTATGCCGCCCATGCTGCCCGCTCTGCGGTGCATCAGGAAATCGGCCAGTATGAGGACGATAATGTTGGCACACAGGCTTTGAGTGAGGGAGAAAAAGCGGCTGAAAATGTCCGTGATATTTCCAAAGGCCGCTATGCCCGGAAACTCAAGCGAAAAGCTAAGATGCAGGGCAAGAAGAACACTCGTACCACAAAAGCTACTCCACAGGAGCCAACTGCGGCACAAAATGCAGGAGATTCCGGCATCAGCGAGGGTGGCTCCAACTGGCTCTCCCGATGGAAACAACGTCAGGAGATCCGCAAGGGCTACTATGCTACCGCCCGCTCTGGCAGCACAGCGGCGCAGACTGCTGGCGGCAAAAAGGCTGCATCCGGCGGCACAGCTGCGGTGCAATCTGGTGTGGAGCAGGTCGTGGACAAGGGAAAAAGTGCAGTCAGCGCAGCAGTAAACGGTCTTATGACTGCGGCAAAAAGCAACGCTCACACTCTGGTAATCGTGGGCGTTTTTCTTTTGCTCCTGCTTCTCGTCATGTCCGGTTTTTCATCCTGTTCGATTATCTTCTCCGGCACAACACAGGTCGGAGGGCAGACCATCTACACCGCCGAGGACAGAGATATTCGCGGCGCGGAGGAGGACTATAAAAAGCTCGAAAAGGAATTGGAGAAAAAAATCCAGCGCACCCCGCAAGAACATCCGGGGTATGATGAGTACCAGTACCATCTTGACCCGATTGAGCATGACCCGTGGCAGTTGACCTCTTTTCTTTCGACCTTGTATGACGATTACACCCGGTCAGAGGTACAGGGAAAGTTGCAGGAAATCTTCAAAAAGCAATATAAGCTGACAACATGGGTAGAGGTGCAGACGCGCTACAAGACAGTCATTATGATTGACCCACTCACCGGGATGCCGTACACGGTACAAGTTCCCTACGAGTACCGCATCTTCCACACCAAATTGGAAAACAAGGGCTTAGAGGTCATTATCCGGCAAGAACTGAACGACGATCAGTGGAAACGCTATCAAATCTTTCAAGAAACGCTGGGCGGCAGACCTTATCTGTTCAATGGTGGATTGCCGCCCGGTGGCTCGGATGGCTCCGGCGCACCCGGCATCGACTACACCGTTCCTGCGGAAGCTCTGACAGACAGTGAGTTTGCCGCCATCTATGAGGAAGCAAAAAAATATATTGGCACGCCCTACGTCTGGGGCGGCTCTACCCCGGAAACAGGCTTTGATTGCTCCGGCTATGTCTGCTGGGTCTACAATCAAGCTGGTTATGAAATACGCAAATATCCACTCGTCCTACTGGGAGTCACATCTTGCTGGATTTGGACGACTTTCAAAATGAACTGGAGGGTTTACTATGAGTGAAAAACTGGACAAGCTGCGCGCTTCTTTGGAGAAAGAAAAAGAGCGGCGCATCAAAATCAACAACCGCATTGCCGTTCTGGAACGGCGCATTCAGGAAGAAGAAGCTGCCGAAGTGAACGAGATGGTACGCACGGCCAAGCTCACGCCGGAACAGCTGGCCGCGCTCCTGCGGCAGTCGGCCACCACTACCCCGAACCCGGACGCGCTGGCCGCTGTGGGTGCAACTTTTGACAAGGAGGAAGATGCCAATGATGAAGATTAAGAAGTTCGGCGCACTGCTGGTATCGGCTGTGCTGTGCATCAGCATGGCGGCTCCCGCCTTTGCCTATGAGGGCGATACCACCCCAGTGGAGCAGCCTGTCCTGCCGGAAATCGTGGAGGAAGATACCGTCACCATCACAGACGAGGAAACGGGTGCATTGACCCCGGAAGGCAATCTGACGCTGGTGGGCGATT
>CABQGZ010000559.1 GCA_902463835.1 uncultured Lachnospiraceae bacterium | reverse complement strand
TGCAATCGCTTTTTTCTGGGCAAGCCGCTGGGTGGTGGTCTCCAGGTAGGCTGGCTCATCATCCTTCTCTGCTGCCATGGTTAGCTTGGCACCACCGAAATAGCGGCTTACCAGTTTTCTGCTTTCCAGTTCGTCCAGATCCCGCCGAACTGTGATGGCAGATACGCTGAGCTCTTTT
The DNA here is from genome assembly GCA_902463835.1 of uncultured Lachnospiraceae bacterium. Lineage (GTDB taxonomy): Bacteria > Bacillota > Clostridia > Lachnospirales > Lachnospiraceae > 14-2. Next base: position 3,215 of record CABQGZ010000559.1, on the reverse strand, counting down.
GCAAGGGTGGATACATCGGCTGTCCCTGTCTTCTTCAGATAATCCAGTAACTGCATTTGCCTCTTTTGAATTGCACCTCTGTTATTTTTCACTTGTTTCCCTTCCTTCATTGCATCCGTTCAGCTCTGCCAGTCCTTTTGCGGGTAAAAAACATTCCCTGCTTTTCCAACGCCAATCTGCCCTGCGGCTTCTTTCGGGCTTGAATACCATCCGATCGCAGTGCTTCCAGCGAGAAAAGCACCGATTGCAGTTGTTTCTTCAATTATACATCTTTCAACAGGATATTCAAGCATATCCGCTAATATTTGATCGAATAAAGAGAATTTGGCTAATCCACCGGTAACATGGACCGAAGCAACCCTTGCATCCAGACTCCGGAGAATCTGGTGGCACTGGGCAATTTCTGCTGCGACACCTTCCAGAGCGGCTCTGACCATATCTCCTCGGGTGGTAGAAAAGCTCAGATTGCAGAATAGCCCCCTGGCCCAGTCGTTCCATTCCGGGCAGCCTTTTCCGGCAAGGTCTGGCAGCATTACAACGCCGTTGGCACCCGGAGGACTTTGCTCTGCCGCGGCGTTTAAATGCTGAATCGCGCCCCCTTTTCCTTCCCAATCTGAAAACAGACGGTTCACCCAGTCATAGACGGCTCCAGCGGATAGGGTACTGGCTTCCAAAATCCAGTGCCCCGGTGTAACCGCCGCATTGATATTCACCCGCTTCTCCGGGTCATTGATTGGGCGATCCGTTACGCTGGCAAGGTATGCACCTGTTCCAACGGTAATGCCTGCCTGCCCTGGCTGGAGCAGACCCTGCCCCAGGACAGAGCACTGCTGATCGCCGCCGGCACTGATCACTGGAATTCCGACAGCGAGACAGGTTTTCGCTGCAAACGTCTGGGTGACGGTGCCCGCAATGCTTCCGGCAGGAAGAAGTGTGCAAAGTTTATCCTGGGAAATATCAAAGAGTGCCAGCAGCCTGGGAGACCACTGGCGGCTGGCGGTGTCCATTAGACAGGTGCGGCTGGCCAGTGTATCATCTGTAACGAATTTTCCGGTTGCCAGATAGAGAAGGTAATCGTGAATGCCTACGATTTTATGGGCATTCCGGTAAATATCCGGGTGTGTTTCCTTCAGCCATGCGATTTTGGGCGCAGACAATACGGGAATAGGCCGCATACCGGCAATCCGATAGATATCATCTCCGTGCAATTCCAGCATTCGGCGGCATATATCAGCAGATCGCTTGTCGTACCAGGTGATGATTCGGCTCAGCGGCTTGCCGCTGGAATCCAACGGGAGAATAGAGGAGCGCTGGGAAGTAAAGGAAAGGGCAGCAATCCGCAACCGGTTTTCTGCTGCAAATTTTCCACAGCTTCCACAGACAAGCCTCAGAGCATTGGCGTATTCCAGAGGATCCTGTTCTGCGCTGCCGTCTGGTTGAACATCCATGAAGTATTTCTCTTGCCGACAGTACACAATGGAGCCTTGACGATCAAACAGGATTCCACGCATGCTGGATGATCCGGTGTCCACAATTAATATTACATCCATATAACTGCCTCCAATCTGTTTCTAAAGAGATGTTATCACATAAACGCTCTTAAAACAATCATAATTTTTGGATCAAGCTCGATTTTGTGAATGTAGCACAAATAAATTGACAAAAAATGGTATATTTCAGCAATTGAAATCAATGAATTCTCGGAATATAATGTTTATGAACGAAGACGAACTTGATAAATGACCATTTGGCCATTATAATCGTTGAAGTTACGAACGAATTACGATTCCATATCCAGAAAAGAGGTTGGCTATGAGCAAAGTATCGGAAATTACCAGGGATACCTGGATCAAAGGTGCATTCCCGGAATGGGGCACCTGGCTCAATGAAGAAATCGAGGAGGAGGTTGTAGCTCCCGGAAATGTTGCATTGTGGTGGCTTGGCTGCACAGGAATGTGGCTTAAGAGTGAGGGCGACTGCAATCTGAGCATTGATTTCTGGGCAGGCAACGGAAAGCGTACCAAGGCCAATAAGAAGATGGCGGCAGGTCACCAGATGGCGAATATGTGCGGTGGACGGAATCTGCAGCCAAATCTCCGGGCGATTCCTCATGTCCTGGATCCTTTTGCGGTCCGCCAGATAGATGCTGTCATTGCGACCCATTATCATCAGGACCATATGGATCCCAATCTGGCAGCGCACGTAATACAGGACCTTCCGGAGGATATCCCTTTTATTGGCCCGCTGAAGTCTGTTGAGACCTGGGTAAAATGGGGCGTACCCAAGGAACGCTGTATTGTCGTGAAGCCGGGCGATCACATCAAGATCAAGGATGTGGAAATTATCGCATTGGATTCCTTTGACAGGACCTGTCTGGTAACAACGGACGGCATCCAGGATATCCGCAACACGTGCCCCAATGACATGGATGAAAAAGCCGTGAATTACCTGTTCAAAACGACAGGCGGAAACATCTACCATAGCGGAGATAGCCATTATTCCATTTATTTTGCAAAGCATGGCAAGGATTACGACATTGATGTGGCTTTTGCCTCCTATGGTGAAAATCCCGTGGGTATTGCGGACAAGATGACCTCTGTGGATGTTTTGCGTATGGCAGAGGCGCTGCGCTGCAAGGTTGTTATCCCAATTCATTATGATGTGTGGACGAACTTTGCGGCAGACACAGCCGAGATCAATGTCCTCTATGAAATGCGCAAGAATCGCCTGAATTACCGGTTCCACCCCTTTATCTGGGCAGTTGGTGGCAAGTATGTTTACCCGGCAGATGCTCCAAAGCGCCAGTATCATTACGACAGAGGCTTTGCAGACTGCTTTGAGGAGGAACCCAACACGCCGTTCCGTTCCATTCTCTGATTGGAGGAGCAGGACTGTGCATTTTACAAAAAGAATATTGGAAGAACAGGATCACTGCTATGCTGTTGAGGTAATGCAGGTACAGGGTGAGCCCTACGTGTTTTATGCGGCGGAAAACCGCGGAGGATGCTTTGCCTGGGACTGTGAGACGCTGAGCAAACGGCTTAGTGTATGGGAGCAGCCCGGAGGCACTATGAGCATTGTGGAGATTCCCGGGAAACCCGGTGAATTTTTGGCTGTTCAGAAATTCTTCCGTCTGTACGACTGGGAAGAGGCCTGCCTGGTGTTGGTCAAGCCCAGATCGGATGGAAACTTTGATGTCCGTGAACTGTTTACGC
>CABQGZ010000558.1 GCA_902463835.1 uncultured Lachnospiraceae bacterium | reverse complement strand
GCTTATAATTATTCTATCTCCTATTGATAATTGTTTTGGTATTACAGTTTTGCAGAATGATTATCTCTACTTCAGAAAGGACGGATTCCTATGGATATCAATTACGAATTATACAAGGTATTCTACTACGTTGCCTCCTCCTTAAGCTTCTCCGAGGCTTCGAAAAAGCTGTTCATCTCCCAGTCGGCGGTGAGCCAGTCCATCAAGACCCTGGAACGGAAGCTGGAGCAGCCCCTTTTTCTCCGGAGCACCAAAAAAGTTCAGCTCACCCCGGCAGGTAAATTATTGTTAAAGCATATCGAACCGGCCATGAACCTGATCCAGCGGGGCGAGAACCAGCTTCTGGACGCCACCACCTTAGGGCTCGGGCAGCTGCATATCGGAGCCAGTGACACCATCTGCCGGTATTTTCTTGTTCCTTATTTAAAGCAGTTTCATAAAAAATTTCCCACCGTGCCGATCAAGGTGACAAACGGCACCTCCTTTCACTGTGTGGAGCTGTTAGAGCAGGGCAAGGTGGATCTTATTATCAGCAATTATCCCAATCCCAGACTAAACCATTCTCATATCCAGAAGACAGTGCAGAATTTCCGGGATGTGTTTATTGCCAATCCTGCCTATTTCAATCTGAAGCAACAGGAGATACCATTTGAGGAATTGAAGCAATACCCTATCCTGATGCTGTCCCGGGAGAGTACAACAAGCGAATTTCTGCACAACTTATTTTTGCAGCATCAATTGGAGCTGATTCCAGAGGTGGAGCTGAGCAGCAATGACCTTTTGATCGATCTGGCAAGAATCGGCCTTGGCATCGCCTTCATTCCCGACTACTGCCTGAATCCCGATTCCCAGGACTTGTATGTCTTAAAAACAAAGGAACAGATGCCAGAAAGACAGATGGTGGCGGCTGTCAACACAAGCCTCCCTGTTTCAGCCTCCACAGAGGAATTCCTGAAGCTGCTTCCAGAGGCGTAATCGGCAGCAATCCAAAACCAGCACAACATTCGTTATTTGTCCAACGTTGTACTGGAAAATGTACCCCGACAACCCAGCACCAAACACATTCAAGTAGATTATGATCAATAAAAAAGACGAATATAACTTACCTTTTTGGATATTTTACAACCCAGACTCTATGGGGCATGACATTTATGTAGAAGAATTTGGATTTGGAGTGTGCACTCCAGGATATATTTTCTCCGAGACACGCAAAAACCATCTCTTACAGATTGTATTCGACGGCATCGCGCATGTGACTGTGGGAGACCGGAAAACCTTTTCCGTGTCAAAAGGCGGCGCGTTCTTCCTGCCGGCTCATATTCTGCACTCCTATAAAGCCGATGAGACCTTTCCCACCACCCGGGCCTGGATCTCCTGGTCCGGTGAGATGTCCGCCCAGCTGGAATCACAGCTGAATACCGGAGCAAACCCCTATTTTCTGAAGGTTCACGATCTGGACACTGTAATTGCACTATTTCATAAACTGAAGAACTCCCGGGATCGAAGCGCAGCTTCCCTTGCCTCCATCTATTCCTGCTTTTACGGAATCCTGTCCAATTGCATGAATCCCACAACTGCCTTGCCCCGGGTCAAGACCAAGGAAAAGCTGCTCATCAACGATATCATTGAGTATATTGACCAGAATATTACAAATCCCCTTACGGTCGCAGATATTTCTCGAATCTTCGGGTACGATACCAGTTCCCTGTTCCGCAAATTCAAGCACCACACTGGATTATCTCCGAAGGAATACATTCAGCATCGGCGCATCGCTCTGGCCAAGGGGCTTATCTGTGAAACGGAACTGCCCATAGACGAGATCGTCACCCGCTGCGGCTATGACAATAAGGCGTCTCTGAACATGCTTTTTCTTCGGTCAGAGCATATCAGCCTGATGAAATACTTTGTAGAACACCGCCCCCAGGAGCAATAGGCAGGGGGCGGTCTACTCCCTCTTTAACCTCCGGATTTCTTCCCGCAGGCGTATGTTCTCTTCCTCTGCTTCCTCCGCCCGCTTTTCTATTTCCTCCACTCGCCGACGCTCCTGCTCCAGTTCCGCTATAGTCCTATCCTTCTCTGCTATCTCTTTATCTTTTTCTGCCAGTTCCTTCTCATGCTCTTTTTCTATAATATCGATATCCAGCATTAAAGATTCATCTGTCATCTCATTCAGCTCCTCCATTTCCTCGTAGTGGGAATAGATATGCTCATACAGCTTATGGGTGAGACGCTTCAAACGACGTGCATCATCCACAGTGATGTTACCTACCCGAACATTTTCATCTATACCTCCGATTATATCATTCTGAATGAGATTTTTCAATACTTCCAGATCTTCTTGTGTACGGGATTTCTCCAGTCTGTCCCGCAGCTTTAACAGCTGAAATGGGATCAGTACCACCATCCTCCTCTGATTCAGTTCCTGCAGCGGAATATCCAGATACTTAAAAGTAGAAACCTTGTAATCGAATGTGCCCTGAGAGCCAAAATCCAGCTTCAGAACATATTCATCCGGCGCATTTGTCGGGCAGAGGTAAATGATCTTGGGCTCTGGAAAATGCATTAGGTAAACTCCATCCCGAATCTCCCGATTCCGCTCGGCATGACTGTAACCATATTGGAATACACGGAAAATAATACTCTCATCCTCCGTTATCTGAGCCTCCATATGGTAGCTGTCCGTACCATTGATTGTGATGATCGTGTCTGCCAATATCTTCTTTAATTCATCGTCCTCAAATTCTGTCCAGTTGTAGCTGATGGTACTGTCCAGTGGATAATTCATCAGAAATAACCCGTTGATCAAGTTGATGACTGCCCTGGCCGAGAGCGTCAGAATCTTCTTGAAGATCTTGTCGTAGATTTGATAGATTGTTTTTGCCATGAAAAACATCCCCTTTCCAATAAGTAAATTTGCCCTGCCTATGGGATGTCATCTTTTGTTGGATTTCGGAAAAATTTGGTAGGTAATGAGACTATAACACGGGTTTTTGATATAAGCAAGTGCATAATAAAAAATACTTCATTTTTGGAGCTTTTTCACAATTTTTTAGTGAGAATGAAGGGAGAAAAATTCGCTGATTCAGCGGAAACCCTTCTGTTATAAGGCTTTGAGGGCTTGTGCAGAATTGCCAAATTGCGCTGCCCTTCTGCACACATCCCTGCTTTTTTCTTCCGTTTTCTGTTTTACCATCTTGCTGCAAGCTTTCTGACCCTAATCTATTTCCCGATTCGATGCCTCTTTTCTTCGGCCATGTTTACCCATATACAATGACCAGCCTAACAGAATAAGACACAGGCCGCTGACTGTAAGCAGCGGTATGGGCCAGTTCAGCTGGCCGGTCTGGGGAAGCTTGGGATCGGTAGGTGTCACCGGTTCTTCCGGCTTTGGGGATT
>CABQGZ010000557.1 GCA_902463835.1 uncultured Lachnospiraceae bacterium | reverse complement strand
CGGTTTGCATGGTGCTCCAGTTGATCTGGAAGTTCTTCCAGTTGAATTAGAGCACCATATTTTCGCTGCAGTGCCTTTTTCAGAAGGGCATCGCAGACTTCTGGGTTTTTGGGAAGGAGGGGGCCGTGGAGGTATGTGGCTATTATGTTTTTATAGATTAGGCCTTCATAGCCGGAGGCTTCTGTGTTTCCTTATCCGAAACGGACTTTTCCAAGAGGTGTGTGCCCGCCGATGTAGGTGCAGCCGCTGTGATTTTCAAAGCCTGCGATGGGGGATGAGAAAAGTGGACTATCCAGAACAATGTTTGACACCAGGCGCCGGGGCTTCCATTCTGTGTAGATATCAAGAATTCCCAGACCCTCTATGATGCGATCCTTTGTCTTGTAATAGGCGCCGAGAAGCTGATAGCCGCCGCACACAGCCAGCAGAGCGCCGCCATCTTCCACGTAGGCAGCAAGCTCGGCCTTCTGTGCTCTTAAGTACCGGCTGACCAGCTCCTCCTCCCGGTCCGAACCTCCGCCTATAAGAACGATATCAAGTCTGGAAAAATCGGCGGTGTCGCCGGAGAGGATTGGAATTACCTTCGCTTCTATACCGCGCCACTCCAATCGTTTTCTCAGGCACTGGATATTGCCCTGGTCACCATACAAGTTCAGTAAATCGGGATATAAGTGTCCGATTGTCACTTTCATCTGATTCTATTCCTCCTGGTAAAAATATTACGGACTGTCTTCCGTTTTGCAATCATTTTTTCGTCTTGGCCTTCTGCAGTTTTTCGAAAACCTTTTTTGCCGGGTACAGGCCGGAATAATTGACGATCACATACACATTGCCTGTTCCACCTGCCGCAAGCTTCTCAATGGCAGCTTTTAAATCAATACTGACAGCGCAGGCAATATCCTCGTATTTCAGACGAAGGGCCATATCATAGCGGCGTGTCCCGCTGACGGTAATCGCTTTCGCCTGCACTTCCTTCAGATACTGAAAGCCCACATCCCAGAGCCAGGAGACGTCTCTGCCATCCTGCCAGGCATCGTTGATGACAAGAATCACATCCTTGGGCTTTCTATCCCTTCCAAGCATTGACAGCTTCTGGGAGAAGCCCATGGGATTTTTTGCCAGATGGAGCTGTACCAGGGCATTCTTTATATAAAAAATACTTTCTCTGTCATTTCCGTAATCAAAATGTTCCTGGGACGATGCAAATCCGCCGCAGGGAATGTCCAGAGCGCGCAGTGCGGCATAGGCAGCAAGTGTATTATATATGTTGTAAGCAGAACTTACCCCGGAAACTGATTCCATGCGTGTTTCCACCATGTCAAAGGAATAGCTCCCGTCCCGGAAACAGATATTTTCCGCCACATAATCCGGCGTCGGGCGTTTCCAACCGCAGCCCGGACAATGGTAGATTCCCAGATGTCCATAGTGAAACAGATCATATGTAAGCTTCTCTCCGCAGCGGAGGCAGAAGCTGCTCTCCCGAGTGCTGGATCGGGAGATATCATCGAATACCGGCTCATTGATCCCGTAGACCACAACCGGATTGGGGCATTCCCCAGCCAGCGCTGCAAGCTTCGCATCATCGCCGTTGATGATCACGCTGGCTCGGGGCACCCTTGCCAGGGCCGCCTGGAGCTTTTCACATACAATGTCCACCTCCCCGAAGCGGTCCAGCTGATCCCTGGCAATATTGGTGAGCAGCACACCCTGGGGGCCAAGCTGCCCGAGGAGCTCCTCCGCTGCCGCCTCATCCGCCTCGATGCAGGCATAATCTGCGTCCAGCCGCCCTTTTTCCGTTGCAAGCACAAAGGCAGTGATCACGCCGTTTCGCATATTGGCGCCGTTTCGGTTAACCACCACCTTTTTCCCGGAGGCCTCCAGCACATGGCACAGCATGCGATTGGTGGTGGTCTTGCCGTTGGTTCCCATGGTGACCAGAATCTTTTCCCGCACCATGCCAGACAGCACCGACAAAATCTGGGGATCCATCCGCCAGGCCACATATCCGGGGAGCACGGTTCCCCCGCCCCCATGGACTTTTTGCAGTATGTGTGCTGTCAGCTTCCCGCAAACAATTGCAATCTTACTTCGCAGTCTCATATTCTCATCATCTTCTCTCTATGACCTCGTAGGAGGACCACACAGCTTTTACATCCTTCGCATCTTCCGTGTTCCTCTTGTGATATGCCCAGATACTCCTGGTCTGCTTTTCCAGCTCCTTCATGGTCCATCGTTTCCGGCTCCTTGCCACGCAGTTGGGATCATTCACCTGAAAGCCCTCTTCGTCGTACCCGTATATCACAATAAAATGGCCTTCCGTGGTAAAGTCTCCCGCCCGCATGGCGCAGATGATGACTCCGCCTGAATCAAGCTCTGCTTTCATGGCGGACTCCATGGCCTTTACACTCTGCACCGCGACGCCGTAGTGGCCCGCCACATCCTCCATGAAGGTCCAGGCCGTGCCATGGCCTTTTGCATAGTAGCCGTTCTTCATGGCATAGGCGGCCAGCACGTCAGGCGTGAGTGTCTCATTCCCGGTCAGGTAGTACAGCACCATGGACATGCAGGTGGGGCCGCATCCTGCCAGTCCGATACAACTGTCATCCCCGTAAGACTCATAGCCCCACCTGGGATCCCACTGGAGAAACAGTGGGTATTCCTCAACCTGTTCTGTCTTCGTCAATCCGTCCTTCGTGCTCTGCCCGCTCCCCGGATATCCGGCCACAAAATCCGCCATCTCTGGGTTGTTCGCCAGGGCTTTCAGCATGTTCTCAGGATACTTTGCGATATTTTTCAATATGGTTTCCATGAGGGGATATTCCGTTTCCAGCAGATGGAGCTGCTCTATGGCTTCCGTTCTTGTGCGCGCTATGGGCTTCTCTACCTCCAGCAATCCGATGCTGCTCACATAGTCTTCCTTGATGCCTGTGTTGGTTGGCACTGACCCCTTACGTTCCTCTGCATCGTTCGGATTTTTATTGGTCAGTTCCTGCGATCTGTTTTGCAAGTCACCTGTTTCATACTCTGGTGCATTCGGCGCGCCTCCCCGGAACAATTGCTCTTTCGTTCCACAATAATAAAATAATCCCGCCACCGCCACAATACTAAAAAGGGTCAGCAGCAGCCTATTTTGCCGCTTTTTCTTTCGACGGTACACACTTCGATTTTTCCCATTTCTTCTGATTCTTCTATCGCGGTCTGTCATCTTTCGTCTCCTTATGTGATCTGAAAAATATCTCACGAAGCCTTTCGGGGAAAAATATTGTTTCCTCAATGACAAAAAACACTCGGATGAGATATAGTTATATCTTACCCGAGTGTTGTCCATTACTTTCGTTAAAATTGTATTGTAGTTGTAAAATCATAATTTGAATAAATCTGCATGCGTTCCTGTATCAACC
>CABQGZ010000556.1 GCA_902463835.1 uncultured Lachnospiraceae bacterium | reverse complement strand
CGCGCATACCGTCCGAAATGTATGTCTCCAACGGTCAGATCCAGAAGTTCAGAAACTCTTGCCCCTGTGTCATAGAGCAGACAGAGTATAAGCAAATCTCGAAACCCTTTTTCGGTACAAGGATTTGGTTTCTCTAACATTTCCTTGATTTCCTCATATGAAAGGTACTGTAAGACTGGCGTTGGACACTTTTTTGTGGGAATTTGGAGGATTCTTTCGCAGGCGTAAATATAGCGTGGATTTTCTCTACGGGTAAACTTAAAAAAGGCTTTTATGGCGGACAAGCGTTGATTTCGCGTTGAGGCAGAATTCTTCTGTTTCTCACAGAGCCAATTCAGGTACCCCTCAATTAAATCGGGAGACAGGGTCTCAACTGTAATCTTGCGAACTGGCAGTCCGCGTTCTTCCTCACAATACTGAAGCAAACGGGAAAAAGCCGCTTCATAGGAGGCGAGTGTGTTATCGCTGACTCCGCGCTGGCATGGTAAATAGGACAATAAATATTTACTAAGCAACGATGCAAAATCTGTAGTCCTCACAATTCCACCTGCCTCCCAGGAAAGACATCAAAATTATGTTCCATTGCTGAAACAATGTGCGGAAAAGCCTCTGCGGTTAAGCGCAGGTACTGCTGTGTCGAGTAAAGGCCCACATGGCCCATATATGCGGACAGATACGGAAGCTTGGCGTTTAAATCCTCGCCAGCCTCAACCCACTTCTGTAAACAATGCACCGCGAAAGTGTGACGCAAGTCGTGAATTCTGGGGCCTTTTCCTTTGCCGCCATAAGATATTCCTGCACAGTAAAGCGTCTGTCGCCACGCATAGAGAATGGTACCGGAAGCGTAGTGTCCGCCACATGGCGTCTGAAAAAATGCTGCCTCGTCTTTTCTGTGTTTGCCAACATTTGAAACATACTGGAAGCAGCGGAATGTTAACGACTCGGACATTGGAACCAGACGTTCCTTGCCAAACTTACTGTTTCGTATATACAGGATACCTTGATCCAAATTGACATCTGCCATAACAAGATTCAATGCCTCTGAAATCCGCAGACCGCAGCCATAAAGCATTCGGAACAGCAAACTCATCACATAAACGCGCTGCGGAGAAATCGGCGTGTATGGAAGTCCATCTGCGGCTGCAAATAAGCGTACAATCTCACTATGGCTAAAAATATATGGTACAAAGCTGGATTGAACCCTTCGGATATCCCTGTCAACATATGCGTCTATGCCAGCTTTCTCTAAGTACTGCATGAATCGCCGGATTTCTGTGGCACGGTAATAATGGTTGCGAGGAGTTTCATTGATATCCTTTTCATTCCAGCACTCAACCGCGCTTTTGGAGGCATAATCCAATGGTTCCCCGTTTGCAAGACACATTCGCAGAAAGCGGAGCAGCATACCCATCGGTTTCTGAATCTGGACTCCAATAGTTTCCTTTTCAACTAAGTATTCATAGCAGCTTTCAGATAAAATATTTTGAAATCCGGCCTTTTCATAAAACTCGACCTGCCCAATCATAGCAGCACCTCCACATCCAATGCACAGCCCCGAAGATGATGCGTATCGACCTGCAAATACTTCTTTACCGTATCGGTTGAGGTATGCCCCAAGATGTTTGCAATGGTTGAAATGGGAATGCTTTCTTCCATGAGTCTCGTTGCCAAGGTGTGCCGCAGTGAATGCATACCATGCTTGCGCTTGGATAGATCAATTTTTGCCATCCGCGCATAACGTACAATGATACCGCTAAGAGAGGACGTATCTGAAAATGCCATGATTGGTGTCCGTCCTGTCAAGAAAACATTTTGTATCGTAGTTTTAGGCCGTCCATATTTTAAGTAATCAATGATTGCCCAACCAACATCATCCGGTAGTGGTAAATCGACACGCTTTTGCGTTTTAGACTGTATAAAAGACAGCCTGCTGTTCTCCCAATCTATATCTCCAAGACACAACGCACGGATATCTCCGACTCGAAGTCCAAGTTTTGTTACAAGCAGCAAAATTGCGTAATCTCTTTTTCCCATAGGATTAGCCCGGTCCACCGCAGATAGCAGTTGATCTACATCTTCATGTTCCCATACGGATGGCAGCGGATTCTTCCGCAAAGATCGTTTCGCTGGAATATTGCGGGAATAATCTTCACTTACATATCCATTGTGAAACAAGAACTGCAAGAAAAGGCTTAGCGTGCGTCTGTGGTGTTCTACCGCATCATCGCTCAATGTAATAATAGTGCCTAAGAACCCAATTACCGTTTTGTGAGAAATTTCAGATATAGCAATTTTGTTTGAGTGCAAGTAGTTTAAAAATTTTCGCATATCTCCTTTCCGCCTATATACAGTAGCCTCAGAGGTACCCTTCCCCCGACAGTCATCACCAAATTCGTCACTGAGGTTCTGGAACTCTGTAGTAAGTTGGAGGTTTCCCCTTAACCGTCTGGCGCGGAAAAACGCGCCATGCGTATTAAAGTCATTCAGCAGCGTAATTGTTCTCCATGCGTACTGTGTGGTGCATGGCAACTCATGAACAAGTCGACCATCAAATTCAACAGGATAACACTTTTCAAGGAACTTCTTCCCCACACTGGAAGAATAGCATTCAATTCCTTGTGCTGCCCCAAATATGAGCAGCCGCTTTATTACTGTCCGAAAATTTGTAAGCCGGGATTCACTATATCCGGCTGCAACCAATGCCCGATCAAAGGCAACCGTCAATTCCTGTATTGATTTTTTACCGTCCATAAAGATGCCTCCTAAAATATTATGCAAAGAATGCAAGCTAATTTTATCGGCTATTACTTATTTTGAACAGCTTACTTTTCATTTCGTCGGGATAACGATAAGCGCGGTTATGAAAAGCTTTTCATAACCGCGCTTGGCGATATGACAAGGACTGCTATGCAAGCAGCCACAAAAACCGAACATCTCAGCAGGAACAGGAGAGGTGACCGAATGAGAATTTGTATTGAAGAATCTACATACGAGGGTACGCCCATCGAAATTTTAGCCCAGCTCCGTGCCTTACATTTTGATGCAGGCACGTTCGACGGCACGGAAGGATATATCCGTTATATGCAGAACACGATCCGCCGCATGACGGAGCAGCCCTGCGAGCTGCCGGAGGGCAGCACGGAAGAACGCGCAGCCGCGCTCATTCATGTGCTGGGTGAGATCGGTGCGCTGGAACTGCTGGAGGAATGATGATGGAAAGACCACTGTATTTTGCCTACGGCAGCAATATCAATCTGGACCAGATGAGATACCGCTGCCCGGACGCGAGCGTCTACGGGCAGGCTGTTCTGGACAATTATGACCTGCGCTTTCGCGGCAGCGGCGTTGCGACGGTCGAACCCAAGGAAGGCGCTTGTGTCTACGGCCTTTTGTGGGAGTTAACTGACA
>CABQGZ010000555.1 GCA_902463835.1 uncultured Lachnospiraceae bacterium | reverse complement strand
CACGAATGAAAATGCAAATGAAAAAAAGGTGCAGATGCATTCTTTCAATGGTACTGGCTTTGGGTTTGATCCTTGGGGCGATACCGATCTCGGCTATGGCACAGGAACAGAAACTGAAGAAAGTATCCTATGATGATGCGTGTGTAACACCCAGTTCGGGCTGGCAGGATTACGAGAAAATGTTGATCTTTTCCAACACGGAGGGCGATTCGCTTGAGGTGGAGTTCGAAGGAACGGGACTTGTCATATACGGACAGAAAGCCAAGAATGGGCCCATTGCAGAAATCACAATTGACGGCGGTGCGCCGGAGGACTGTGATTTCTATTATACATCCACCACGGACATCGATCTGAAGGTATATGAGAAGAATGGTCTTGCCAACGGAAAGCATACGGCGAAGCTGGTATTCTCTGACCGGATCAATCCGGCAGCCAATACAGCATCCTTTGCACACAAGCAGATTGCAATTTCTGGATTTGGATTTTATCAAGAACCGGAAGCAGATACCTATAAGGTGACGGTCAACGGAGGAACCGGCGCAGGCAGCTATGCACCTGGAACGGTTGTTGCAATCCGTCCGGATGCCCCAGGCGTGGGCCAGGCCTTTGCGGGCTGGACAGCAGAAGGCGTTACACTGGATGATGCTGCTTTGGCAAAAAACAGTTTTGTTATGCCAGCCGGGGATGTTACTCTTACTGCGGAATTTGAGAACATATCAGAGAAGATTCGGTATGATGCGGATAATGTGACGGCGGACAGTGCATGGCATGACTGGGAGAATATCCAGATTTATTCCAATACAGTGGATTCCAAGGTTACCATGACCTTTACTGGAATAGGATTTGGTCTGTGGAGTCAGAAAACAGGCAACGGTCCCATTGCCGAGATCACAACGGATGGTGTGATGGAAGAATGCGATCTTTTCCGTGCATCTAATACAGGAGAGATTATCGTATATGAGAAAAACGGATTGGAATACGGAGAACATACGGTTACCATCGTATTTACGGACAGAGTGAATCCGGATCTGGACAGATCAAAATACGCAGCGCTTCAGATCGCAATCTATGGTTTTGAAATTTATCAGGCAGATAAGCCTACATATCCGGCAGAGATCATAGGCGGCACAGGGAACGGTATGTTTGAGGCAGGCGCCCAGGTGTCCATCCAGGCAGAGGCTGCCCCAGAAGGAAAGAAATTCAGCAAGTGGGTAAGCGAGGATCCGGTACAATTTGCATCGCTCTCCTCTGCATCAACTTCCTTTATTATGCCGGCTTACGGTGCAACGGTTACTGCAATTTACGAAGATATTCGTCTGGAAGCGCGTGACTTTTATGTGGACAGCGAAAACGGAAACGATGAGGCGGACGGACGCACTCCGGAAACCGCATGGAAGACCTTGTCCAAAGTGAATGAGACGGAGCTTTTGGCGGGAGACCGCGTACTCCTGAAAGCGGGCAGTGTATTTGAGGAATCTCTGCTGCTCAACGGGACTGGTACAAAAGAGAAGCCAATCATTGTGGACATGTACAACGGTGATGTGATCGGCTCCCAGGCGGGAACGCGTCCTTACATAAAAGCGGATGGAAAAGCAAAGACAGCAATCAATACGGATGAAGGTGTGAAACAGACGGCATACGGTGTATATCTGGAAAATGTATCCCACATCAATATCAGCAACTTGGAGATTTCCAATCAGGCAGCAAAGCGCCAGCTTTCACTGGGCGTGGGCGTGGTTGCAAGCAGCGGTACGGTGGTGAGCGGTATTCATCTGAATAACTTGTATGTACATGATGTATCTGGAACGCTGCTTGACAAAAATATTCCAAACGGCGGTATCTATTTCTATGTAAGTGATATGAGCGGCAGTACGCGGTATGATGATATACGGATAGAGAATTGCACCGTTAAGAATGTAAGCCGTCAGGCAATATCGGTAGGATTTACAAGTAACTGGAATGCCTGGGAGAAAGCAAGTCGGGCAGGTATCATTCCCCAGGAGATTCTGGATGCGGAGGCACACACCAACGTAGTGATCCGCAACAATTATATCGAGGATGCGGGCGGCGATGCGATTGTTCCTATGTACAGCGTTGCACCTCTAATCGAATACAATGTCAGCAACGGAGCAAGTAAGAATACAGAGAATAACCCCGGGGCAATGTACAATGCGGCTATGTTCCCGTGGCGTTGTGTGGATGCTGTTTTCCAGTTCAACGAGGCCTATGGCACACATGTGAATGGCGATGGACAGGGGTACGATTGTGACTTCAGCCTTCACACTGTATTCCAGTACAATTACAGCCATGACAATGGCGGCGGATTCATGCTGGTGTGTCAGTCGGAGGCGCTGGAGAGCGTAATTCGTTATAACATCAGTCAGAATGACCGTCGGTATCTGTTCCTGATGTCCAATCCGAACAATGCGGATATCTATAATAACACCTTCTATGTTGGAGAAGGATTGAATGTGGATATGGTGAGTCTGGGCGGAAGAGCAACGGTTACCAACAATATTTTCTATAACCTTGGAACAAAGAAAAGTGTGAACTGGGGAAGTGGATTTACCTATGACCACAACCTGTTTTACGGATTTGACAACACACCCAACGATCCCAACAAGATTATTGCAGACCCCATGTTTGTAGATCCTGGTAAGGGCGGGAATGGTGTAGAAGGCGATTCCGCCATTGATACCTTGGGCGGATATGCACTGCAGGAAGGCTCCCCGGCTATCGATGCAGGTGCGGAGATTGCTGATAACGGTGGACGCGACTATGCAGGAACACTTCTCGGAAACGATCCGGTAGATTTGGGCGCTCTGGAATTTGTGAAGCCTGTAAAGGTAGTGGACAAGACCCTGCTTCAGATGACCTATGACAGAGTGAAGAACTTAAGTATAGAGGGCGTAATCGACAGTGCAGCTAAGTACTTTACTGAATCCCTTGCGAAAGCCCAGGCTGTGCTGGCAGATGAGAAAGCAACCCAGGAAGAAGTAAATGCAGCATGGAATCAGCTGCTGGATGCAACCTGGAGCCTTGGAATCTACAAGGGAGACAAGGGCGAACTGAAGAAGCTGATTGACCAGGCAACAGGTATGAACAAGGGCGAGTACGAGGAAGAGAACTGGGGCATGCTGGAAGAAGCACTGGCCAAGGCGGAGACTGTATATGCAGACGAGGACGCTACCCAGGATGTGGTAGATGAGACAGCAGAAGCTCTGAAGCAGGCCATCGATGCTCAGGTAAAGAAGAAACCCGTAAATAAAGAGATCTTAAAGAATCTCATTGATCAGGCAAATAAGATGCTTCCAAATGAAGCAAAATATGTGGCAGAGAACTGGCCGGAGCTTGTTGAGAAGTTGGCAAAGGGTCAGGAAGTATATGACAATGAGAAGGCAACCCAGGA
>CABQGZ010000554.1 GCA_902463835.1 uncultured Lachnospiraceae bacterium | reverse complement strand
GCAGAGATGAGGTGGATCGCTTTTGGGATTATTTATTTCAGCCCTCCGGCGAAGGAATTTTGCTGATTAGTTTTGTAAAAAAGGAAGGACTTCATGGCTGCTGGACGTATTGGACGGGATCTCTGAATGAGGAAGCGGCGGATTTTACCATGTATCTTAATGAAAGGCGCGGCTTCTTTTGGTTGGAAATGCACCGCTGTCCTTCAAAAGGCCGTCTTCTGGAGTTGAAAGAAGTTCTGGGAATCAACCCCTATCATGACTATTGCCTTCACTGCGACAGCTACCGTGCGGCCATTGAAAAAGTGGGATTAAAATATATTTATAACTTTTGCGGTGCAGACCATGCAGCGTGTTCCATTCTGATCTATGATGAAAAAATATTTGACGGCAGAATCATTGTGGATGACGATACGATGATTATGGAACGAAAATCATCAGACAATGAGTATTTCCACCGGGACTTCCACAGCAGCATGAATAGTGCTATTGCGTATTTGGGTGAAAAGTATGGCCAGGAGGAAGTGGAAGAATTTCTGGGACGCTGCACAAAAAGTGTACATCGCCGTACAATAGAAGCGATTCGACAGGAGGGACTTGCTGCCATCCAAAAGAATCTCTGTGAGACCTACCGGAAGGAAAAAGCGGAAGATGTGCTGACAACCAGGCTCAATGAAAATGCGCTTACGGTAAACGTGGCATATTGTCCTGCCGTAAAATATCTGCGTGCAACGGGACGGAGAGTTTCCCCCTGGTACCGCTATACCACAGAAATTCCCATGAAAACCTTTGCCAGAGAGGGGGGATTCGAATTCACGATGGAAAGGTATGACCAGGAGACAGGTGCGGCAGCTTATCGTTTTGAAAGATAAATAGAAAAGGGAAAGGTGACAGATGATGTTAAAAGCAGGAGTAGCACTGACAGAGATTACACCAAAGACGGGATTGGAGCTTGCCGGATATCCACATTATCCGAGAAATAATACGGGAGCGCACGATCCGCTCTACGCAGCGTGCATGTATTTGGATAATGGGAAAAAGGAGATTGCGATGGTGACGCTGGATCTTCTCTTCTTCTCCAAACGTCACGTGGCAGAAGTCCGCAGCCGTGTGGAGCAAGGGTGCGGCATCCCAGGCAGTCATGTTATGGTCAGCTGTTCTCATACCCATTCCGGACCGTGGGCCTCGGGACGCCTGGACATTGAAAGTCTGGAGGCGGGAAAAGAACAGCCCCAGGAGTATGTGGAAGAGCTGATCTCCAAAATCACGCAGTTGATCGTAAAAGCAAAAGTTGAGGCCTTTGAGGCAAGCTTTGCTTCCGGAACCACCTTATGCGGACCAGAATCCGGTGTGGGCGGAAACCGAAGAAGGCCGGGGGGACCTTATGATCCGCTTGTGAGTGTGATGGCCGTCAAGGATAACGAGGATTCCATAAGAGGTATTTTTGTAAACTATACGCTTCATCCCACTTTTATTCATGAGTGGAGCACTGTCTGCACTGCGGATTATCCAGGGTATCTTCGCATGCAGCTGAATGAGCTTTGGGAGGATGCGGTTGTGGGATTCTCCCAGGGGGCATCCGGAAATCAGTCCAGCCGCTATTACCGTCAGGGGGAAAGCTATGACGAGGCAGAGCGGGTGGGAAGAATCCTTGGAAAAGCAGCATACGCAGCTGTAAAAAAGGCTCACTGGAAAAGCGAGCTGGAGCTGGAGACTGCAAGTGCCAGCATAGAGGTTCCAATCCGCGATTTTGGTACGGAGGAAGCGTTAGAGGAGCAGGTTGCAAGGGATAAGGCAGCATATGAAGACCTGTATGCAAGATATGGTGATTCAACAGTTCGTGAGGAGTATTATCTGTGGCAGAATGCCAACCTGAAGCTTTTGGGATCGGAAGATCAGCTTGGATATGTGAAAATGCAAAAGAAGGGAGTTCGTATAGAACTTCTTTCGGACGAAGTACCTGCGGAGATTCAGGTGTTTCGTCTGGGTGACGCCTGCGTAGTAGGCGTGCAGGGAGAAGTGTTTGTAGAGTATGGTCTGTATGTGAAGGCTATGGCAGGCTATGAAACCGTTATATTCAATGAGCTTACAAATGGTGTTTTACCGGGCTATCTGTACACCCCGGAGTCGCTTGTCACAGGCGGTTACGAGACAGACACATCCATGCTGGATGTAAGCTTCGGAAGACTGTTGCTGGACGGTATTCTGGATACCATTGGGAAAGTAAAATAATATTCTGTGCAGAAGGAGGAATGAAAAAATGATTTTTGGTGAAGATAATTTTCAATTTGAACCGGCAGATTTTTACCCCTTTAAAGACCGGAATGAACTAGACAGAGTTCGTGCTATTACGAAAGAGGATATTCTGGCGCTGAACGGGAAACATCCTACCAGCCCCGGTATGTATATCGATGTGCGCAGAGACGAGGAGGCCGGTATGGTCATGATCGCCGATATGGTGAGAAGGATCGCAGACTCGGACCGCTATGATAAAAAGGTGGTTATGATCATGCCGAATCCCTGCCCGGCCTACCGGCAGGTAGCATATCTGCTGAAAGAGCTGAACATAAATTGTCGCAATGTGAAATTCTATATGATGGACGAGTGGGCAGACCAGGATGGGAATATTGCGCCATTAAGCTACAAAGCTGGTTTCGGCAACGCGTTCTACCGCTTTATGGTTTCCAATATTCTGGAGCTTGGTTTCCGGGAGGAGAACTTTATCTATCACAGCAATAAGGTGACGCCGGATTATTCCAGGATGCTGGAGCAGGATGGCGAGGCGGATATTGTATACAGCGGGCCGGGGTGGCCGGGACATCTGGCGTTTATTGACCCTGTGGAAGACTGGTTTTGTGATACGATGGAAGAATATTGCGGACAGAGTGCAAGAGTTGCCTCCCTGCATCCGCTTACCATCGCTCAGAATTCTCTGCATGGAGCCTTCGGATGCTCCGGTGATATTGCCAAGGTACCGCCCAAGGGTGCCATGATGGGGCCGCGTGATGCCATGAAGGCAAAGGAGGTGCTGGATGTGCACAGTATTACAACGGCAGGAACCCATGTGACCTGGCAGAGGCTGACCTCCAGACTCTGTGTATTTGGAAGGCCGTCTCAGGATGTGCCAGCATCCATTCTGCAGCTGCGCAGCAAGCCCACCCGTGTGGTGATGAGTGAAACGAACATAGAGACTATCGCACCGGATTACTATTTTCAGTATTGAGAGAGGAGAAGCGGATGGCTGTTTATTTGGCGATTGATCTTGGCACTACGGGCTGCCGCAGTATCTTGTTTGATTCCAGACTGGAACAGATTGCAGAGAGCTACCGGGAATACGGATTGATCATACCGGAGGATGGCTGGGTCGAGCAGGATGCCAACCTGTGGTGGAGATTGACTCTTGAGACTGCAA
>CABQGZ010000553.1 GCA_902463835.1 uncultured Lachnospiraceae bacterium | reverse complement strand
GGTTTTGGCAGAAAGTATCGTTTTTTGTGGCGTAGGATTGGCAGCTGGCTTCACTACTGCAGGGGTATGGGTGGCGGGTGAGGTAGGAGTGCCGCCTTCGTTTTTGGTGTCTGGTGTATAGTTATTCTGAAATACCATGGAACCTGTCATGGACGATACATCCGCAGCCAGTTTTCCATTATGTGCATCCGTTACTACCACAGTAATGCCAACTGTGTGGGTATCATAAGTCATTCCCGGTGCATTTCCGCTCTCTTCCGCGATGAGAAAATGGTAAGTGCCTTCTCTATGAAAAATGATATCGTCAAAAGATGCTTCCTTCTGCTTTGCCGTGACCGTGAGGCCGGTAGCATTTTCTGGCAGCTGTACGAGCTGTGCTTCTATGGCGTCAGCTGTATCCGAGTCTGCTGTTTTCAACGTAAATGAGAAGGTATCTTCCTTAGACCATCCGCGCCCTGTCAGTTCTTTCGTCACCTTTAGATAGGTGGATCCAGACAGCACGGCTGCCTCGGTTGCTTTGCTTAGAGGCAGCTTTAATAATCCGTTATTGCCAAGATAAGTTACGCACATGCCCTCTTTGGAATCTGAATGGGGATCCGTATATGCATAGACCAGGGCATGGCTGCTTTCTGCGGTTGCCGTGAAGTTTTCCTGTTTCGGGCTATTGGATTTCGCGATATGAGCTTCCAGCAGTGTTCCATCCTCCGGATTATAGTAGTACGGATTGGTCTGGGACGGCTCGAACTTCGTCGTTGCATTCCCGGCTTCATTCCCCAATACGGTATTGGCGCCAGTGCACAGGTTGCTGTAAAAGCTGATCGTTCCATCCTTATTCCAATGCTTCGTCAGGTAGTCGGCACTGATTTTTTCTGGAGAAACGCTGCCTTCTGTCAGTACCTCCTCGCGCATGCCAACCGTATACAGAACCCGGAGCGGAACAGCCCCATTGTCGGTGCTGGACTTTACCGTGTCGTCCACATTGCGCACAACTGTATTGACATGCAGGGGAATGGCGGCTGCCGGGATTTTTACTGTCAATGTCTCATTCTGTTCTTCGTCGGTTGTGACCGTGATCTTGATCAGACCCATGCTCTGTTGTCCATATACCTCACTGGCGATGGTTCCCTCGAAGGTATAGGAAGTAGTATTTTCGTTGACGGATACATCCTTTTGGCGATATTCCGTTCCGCCGTAGAGCAGCGCTTTGACATCTTTCACTTCCATATATGCTCCGATCGGATCGGTATAGGTGATAAAGCCGTCATTGCCCGGGTCCTCTCCCTTGATCTGGGTGGGAATCTTGGGAGCAGTGAGAACAATATCTTCCACGATCTTTTCAAATACATCCGCCACACTGTCGGAATCGTCTGCATCATAATAGGCATCCACATAATCGCGGATAGAAGCGATATCATTACCTGGGGGATGAGTCAGTACATAGCTTTCTTGGCGGTTTACATCTACGGAGGGATTGCTGCCGCTGGCATATGCGATCCACGTGTCTTTGATTGTTTTGGAAATGCTCGTTTCGCTGTTCCAGTAAGCGGAGGGATGCAGCGTGATATCTGCCAGGTTTCTTTCCTCATCCGTCAACCCGGTAATGCCCATGCCCACTGTATAAACTGTGGTGTGAAAGCCGTCCGTTGCAATATTATAATGTCTGTCAATCTCGGCTTTTAGATAGGAGGCTGTCATCATGACCTTTATGGCATTTCCAGTATAGGGGCTATTCCCAGGACCCTGGTTATTGTTGTTGGCGGGAGCCCACCAGCTTCCAGAATCGGAGGAGAAGGTAGGAGCCCCGTCTGACAACAGGATTACCGAGGGGAGCCGTTTTACTTCTTTTCCCGCGATGGATACGCTGGTGGAGGCTGTTGTGGTCAAAAGCTTCATTCCATCGTATATTCCACATTGAATATTTGTTCCGCCGGAAACTGCCATACTGCCAGTAAGGAGAGAATGATCACTCCCTACCGCTTCATACCTCAGAGCGGGAAGGTTGGTGTTTTCATCGGTCAGCCGAAAATACGCTGCTGTCTTATTTGGGGTGTAGTGATCCAAAGGGAGCAGGACAGCCGATGTTCCGTTAAATCCCACAACGCCAACTCTTGTGTAGGCATTCATTGCCATTACTTTGGCGATGGAGGTATTCAGCGCCTGTATCGTATTGCTGATCCGGGTTTTTCCGTTATCCATCTGACTGGTCATGGAGCCGGACAGATCGACCACGAAGAGGGCGTCCACAGGAGCCTTTGACTGGCCGTGAATAATCTGTGCCCCGGCAAGAGCCGAGTATGCCACCAGGAAATCGGAATCATTTTTCACTACGGCGACAGATCCACCCTGCAGGGGGAACTGCGCGTCGCTGGAGTAGACAGACTTATCGGTCCAGATCCGCCCTGCATATTCAGCTGGTTCATTTTTACCAAAGACTTGCTGGTATGTGGCTGCAGTATCTGTATCCGCTATTTTTCCTGGCGCCGGAATCTGCCCGCCTTGCTGAGAAAGGATATTACAATGCCCCAATCCGCTTCCAACGTAACCAGCCAGGACATGCCCGCTTGGTTGAGGAAGAATTCCGATTCCCATAGCCAGCGCTATAATGCATGCAAGCCCGGCGGCTTTGGAGCGTTTCAGAAAACGGCCGGTAGTTCGCCATTTCCGGTTTTTATACCTTTCTTTTTGATGTTGTGTCATACACCTTCCTTCCACCAGTATGCATATCTTTGTGCTTACTGATCTTCAACTATTTTTTCCATTATACACAGTTCCATTGATTTACAGAATCATCTGGCAGGGCAAAAAACAGGAAAGAAATGGTTGCTGTATAAAGTGGTGATGACAAGTGTAATATCTGTTTTTTGACATTATATGACATTAAGAAAGTGCTATACTTGTAAAAAATCTTCCACGTAGTCTGCAGCGTAAAGGAGGCGCAACATGTCGAAATTGTTTATTAGCCACAGTTCGAGGAACCAAAGGGTGTTGGACAACTTTCTGGAATTTTTACAGCTGGGAATGGGGGTGGAGCGCAAAGATATCTTCTGCACCGCGTATGCCAGAGACCTGCTGACCGGAGAGGCCTTCATGGAGGTGATACGTCAGGAGCTTGTGGGCTGCGAAGCGGTGATGTCCATTATCACCGAGGAGTATCTGAAGAGCAAGTTCTGCATGGCGGAGATGGGCGCTGCCTGGGCTATGAGCAAACGGTATTTTCCTCTGATCCTGGTGCCGATGGAACGCATGAAGTCCACACCGCTGTCCGGCGCGCAGCTGCGCAGACTCAACGATCACGGGGATCTTAGCACGGTGTATGACGAGCTTTTGGACTGCGGGGTAAGCAAACGACGCCAGACAGCGGAATTTACCAGACACCTGCCGGGTTTCATTCGGAAGGTGAATTACTACAG
>CABQGZ010000552.1 GCA_902463835.1 uncultured Lachnospiraceae bacterium | reverse complement strand
TTATCCTGAAGTGCCAGCATCCTCACGATCTCGTCCATGAACTTCTTGTCTGCCACATCTCCGTCCAGCTCCACAGGCAGGACAATATTTTCATAGACATTCAGGATCGGGACAAGGTTATAGTTCTGGAAGATAAAGCCGATGTTGCGGCGGCGGAAGATGGTCAGTTCCTCGTCGTTCTTCTTCGCCAGCTCGTCCCCCCGGACAATAACATTACCGGACGTGGGCGTATCCAGCCCGCCCATCATGTTAAGCAGGGTGGATTTACCGCTGCCGGATGTTCCGACGATCGCCACAAACTCACCCTGTTCCACAGAGAGGCTGACGCCATCCAGGGCGCGGGTAATGTTTGGCTCACTGCCATAATACTTTTTCAGATCGATTGTTTGTAATACATTCATAATCAAATGCTCCTTTCCTGTTGATAAGGACATTATAAAATCCAAATGTCACAGAAATGTCCGAAGCGGCATAAAAAATGCGGCTGAAATGTTACAAGACTCGGACATTTCAAAAAATTATCTTGTAGGGAGCATAATGGAAAATTCCGAACCCTTGCCCGGCTCCGAAACCACTTTGATATAGCCGCCCTGCCTCGTTACGATCTCGCGGGTCAGATACAGGCCGATGCCCACGCCCTGCTGTTCGTGTACTTCTTCCTCACGATAAAAGCGCCGGAAAATAGCGGCCTGATTGCTCTCCGGGATGCCCTTGCCGGTATCGGACACACTCAGTTTTACATACATTTCCCATTGCTCTACTGAAATTCGGATTGCTCCTTGGGCCGGGGTATACTTCACCGCATTGTCCAGCAGGTTGAATACGGCTTCCGCCGTCCACTTGCTGTCATGGGAAAGGCACAGATCCTCCGGACAGTCCACCGTTACGGATATATTCTTTTTCTCCGCCGCATATACGATGCCGCTTAAGGCCATCGCCAGCGTATCGATCAGCGGGGCGTCTTTCTTTTCCAGCCGGATTATCCCGGTTTCCAACCGGGAGGTTTTCACAAGAGCCCGAAAAAGAAACTCCAGCTTGTCCGTCTGATTCCGGATACCTTGCAGGAACTCCCGCTGTTCTTCTTCTGTGACCGGCTTTGAAAGCAGCGTGTCCGTCACCATTTTCAGGTTGCTTACCGGTGTTTTCACCTGATGGGAAACATCCGATACCAGCATCTGCAGCTCCTGCCGTTCCTCATCCACCTTCCTCCGGTTCTCCTGCATGATCCCATACAGCCGGGTCAGACGGTAGCTGATACGGGCAAAGAGTGTTTCACTGTCCCCGGCACGCACAGGCTCTCCGCTTCCGCTGATCATCTGATCCATTGCCTGACACAGCTCCCCGGTAAATACGGAAAGCCTTTTGCTGAAGGCAATCGACAGAAGGAACATCCATATAAGGGCACAGAGCGTCAGAAGTATGCCACAGGCCAGTATCCACATCTGTCCTGTCACCGCGAAGAAAACCGCGCAGATGGCCAGCATGGAAACCGCCATACCGCCGCTGAACAACAGGAATATCCTTTTTACAGAGATTCGCCCCAGATTCAATTTCTCTCGCCTCCCATCCACTGATACCCGATTCCGTAAATCGTTTTGATATAAGTATCGCCATCCGCCTCAATCTTGCCCCGGATACGACTGATGGAGGTTGTCAGTGTGTGTTCGTCCACATAGTTTTCATCCGCATCCCACAGCCGCTCCAGAAGGCGCTGTCTGGTCAGGATCTGTTTGGGGTTTTTGCAGAACAGGTACAGCATCTTATATTCCATGGGGGAAAGGGTAATGGTCTTTCCGTTCAGCGCAGCGCTCTGCTCCGAAAAGTCCAGAAACAGCCTGCCGTCATCATAGAAATCCTTTGCCATTCCCCGGTGTTCCAGCATAGCAAACATGGCCCGTATTTTCCGCAGCAGCGCCCCAATGGAAAAGGGCTTGGTAATATAATCCACCGCCCCGACTTCATACCCCCGGATCTGGTCGCTCTCCTGGTCGTTGGCAGTCAGGAAAATCACCAGCGTGTCAGGGTTCTCCGGCTTTATGAGCCTGCACAGGTCATAGCCGCTGCCATCCGGCAGGTTGATGTCCAGAAGTACCAGGTCATATTCCGTCTGCGTCAATAACTTGGCGGCTGTGCCTGCATTCAGAGCTGATACAGTATCATAACCCTCAGAGATCAGGTTGTAAGTCAGCGTTTTATTTAAAAGGTCGTCATCCTCTACCAGCAAAATCTTTTTCATATCCACACTCCTTTAAATTTCTTTCCAAAATATTTTTCTTTCGGAATCCCATAAATCTTTTTGGGGTGTCGACAGTCATTCATCGACTATCGGCACCCCGTTGTTTTTTCTCTTGTAAAACTTCAGGCAACGATAAAGAGTACTTCTGTCATATCCCTTACCATATCGTTTCGTCAAATCCTTTGAAAGTTTCTTTATAACCTCAAGTCCGTATTCAGAGCGTTCTTCTCCACCGAATTCTTTCAATATAAAATATTATACCACGATTACACATTTTTTCATTCTCCTAAATGTTTTTCCATAACAATATATTATCTTCATAAAAAGCAGAAAGTTTTCCGTTATCTTTCAACCAAGACAAATAAGAGCGGACGGTACTTCCCACCAGCACATACTGCTCAAAATTCATTGCCAATCCGTATTCATCAAAAAGCCGCTTTAAGAGTGTTTCAAAGCACATGGGCGTTTTTAAGATAGACTGTATATTGTTTGATATATCGAATACTTTTTGACGGTTAAGCTGAACTATGTCCGTGATGTCGCTCGTTATATCTGAATGGGCAGGCACGAACATAGCAGCTTCCATAGCTTCAACTTTATCCAATGTATTTAGATATTCAGCAACATCATAAATAAAAGTAATCTGATATTTATCCAAAGTGCTTTCACTGCTGATACAGTCAGCAAGAAAGACAACATCGTCTGGTGTGCGGATGCCAATCATATCAAAAAAATGTCCGTGTAACGGGATAACCTCTAATTCTTTCGGAAAGTCGGAGTCCGTAATCTCACTGACATCACTTTCAGACGCAAGCAAAAATTTATGTCTTAAATCTTTGCAAGGATATCCGCCGTACAGAAATGACGGTTCTAAAAGAGGATGCCTTGTAAATGCCGCTTCAATACCGTCTGCAAATATTTTACAGCCTGTTTGCTGCTGTAGATACTTGTTTCCACCAATGTGGTCTGCATTAGAGTGTGTGTTGATAATCCCTTTTAAGTTCCATCCGTTATCACTCAGTATTTTACGGACTTTTTTACCTGCGTCCTTATCGTTTCCGCTGTCTATCAGATATACATCTGTATCATTCAACTTATAAACTCCGATTTTGGCAGGACAGTTTATATAATAACTTCTTTCACCGACTTGATTTAATTCAAACATTCCAAATCCTCTCATTC
>CABQGZ010000551.1 GCA_902463835.1 uncultured Lachnospiraceae bacterium | reverse complement strand
AGGTAAGGCTGGAAGAAGACTTTTTGAGAAAAAAAGAGGAATATCTGGGAATGGCTGACAAAGTCGTGTATACCGGTATGATCGATGCCTATTTTGACCATTGCTATGGGGAACTGGAGTACCGCAGCCTGAATTTTGAGACAGAGGTACTGGACGTGGATAATTACCAGGGAAATGCGGTGGTGAATTATACAGACAGAGAGACACCTTATACCCGGGTAATCGAGCACAAGCATTTTGAATTTGGAACCCAGGAAAAAACGGTGGTTACGAGGGAGTATCCCGCCACCTGGAAGCCGGGAGATGAGCCTTATTATCCTATGAATGATGAGAAGAATAATTGTTTGTTTGAACGGTACAGGGAATTGGCCGGGAATGAGAAGCATGTGATTTTTGGCGGGCGTCTTGGGCAATATAAATATTATGACATGGATGATGTCATTGAACAGGCGTTATTGTGCGCGGAGCGCGAGCTTGGAAATTAATTTGAAAAGTAATGCCGACCGCAGTTTTTTATGCGGAATTTTGAAATAAGAATCGTGCAAAAAGCACAGAAATGAGGAATTATGAAAAAGATTCTGGTTACCGGCTGTAATGGGCAGTTGGGCAGAGCAATCAACAGAGTATACAAGGATGATGCGGTGGAATTCATCAACACGGATGTGGCGGAGGGCGAGGGAATCGTTGCTCTGGATATCACCAATGTGGAGGCTGTGCTGAAACTGGTGAGGGAGACAAAGCCGGATGTGATCATCAACTGCGCGGCTCACACCAATGTAGACAAATGCGAGGAACAGTGGGATCTGGCCTATAAGATCAATGCCATTGGTCCAAGAAACTTAAGTATTGCGGCGAAGGAGATCGGTGCGAAGCTGATCCATGTCTCCACGGACTATGTCTTTGCCGGGGATGGAAATGAGCCCTACACAGAGTTTGATCCGGTTGCCCCCAACAGTGCGTACGGCAAGACAAAGCTGGAGGGAGAGCGTTTTGTGCAGCAGTTCGCGGAGAAATATTTTATTGTCCGCACGGCCTGGCTGTATGGAGACGGCCATAACTTTGCCAAGACCATGCTGCGTCTTTCTGAAAATCATGACAAAGTGAGTGTAGTCTGCGATCAGCTGGGAAGTCCTACCAGCGCTCTGGAACTGGCGCGGATGATCCATTATCTGGAGCCAACAGAGAACTATGGCTTGTTTCATGGAACCTGTGAAGGATTCTGCAGTTGGGCGGATTTTGCCAGCGAGGTGTTCCGGCTGGCAGGAAAGAGCACGGAGGTGGAGTATATATCTACCGAAGAATATAAGCGGAGGAATCCGGCGTCTGCGAAGCGACCGGCTTATTCTGTGCTGGAGAACTATATGCTGAAGCTGACAGGTGATTACCGGATGGCGGACTGGAAGGATGCGATCCGGGAGTATATGGGGGAATTGTAGAGGATATTACTTTTTGAGGGCGTGCAGAGTAATCTGGAGGCCCTCGATATTCTTAAAAGAAAAGAGGATAATGTATGGATGTCTTAGTAATTATTCCGGCTTACAATGAGGAGGGGAATATCAAACGGGTAGTCCAGAATCTCATTGACAATTATCCGGAGTATGATTATGTTGTGATCAATGACGGGTCAAAAGATAACACGTCGAAAATATGTCATGAGAATCACTACAACATTGTGGATCTCCCGGTGAACCTTGGGCTTGCAGGCGCGTTTCAGACGGGTATGCGCTATGCATATGAGAACCACTATAAGTATGCAATCCAATTTGATGCGGACGGGCAGCATCGTCCGGAATATATCAAGGCAATGCGGGACAAGATGGAGGAAGGATATGACATTGTGATTGCTTCCAGATTTGTGACGGAGAAGAAGCCGCATTCCGCAAGAATGCTGGGGAGTAATCTGATCTCGGCTGCGATTCGGTGTACCACAAGAGCAAAGATTAAGGATCCTACCTCCGGGATGCGGATGTTTGGGGAGCGACTGATTAAAGAATTGGCTCAGAATATCAATTATGGGCCGGAGCCGGATACTGTATCTTATCTTGTGAAGCAAGGGGCACGTTACGCAGAAATACAGGCGACCATGGATGAACGTGTGGAGGGAG
This sequence comes from uncultured Lachnospiraceae bacterium, assembly GCA_902463835.1. GTDB lineage: Bacteria > Bacillota > Clostridia > Lachnospirales > Lachnospiraceae > 14-2. Next base: position 1,331 of record CABQGZ010000551.1, on the reverse strand, counting down.
AAAGCTATCTGAATTTTGCTAATTCTATCCGGTATATGCTTCATATGATGATTTCGATAATTGTGATTCAGAATTTCCGGAAAAAGCAGCGTTTGTCTTAAGCGTAGGAGGGATAGAAAGTGTCATTATTTTTTCGTGTTATATTAATTGTAGCGTCCGTTTTAACTTTGTTTTATATAGTGCATAAAATTCGTAAATCACAGCTAAGAATTGAAAATGCTCTTTTTTGGGTGGTGTTTGCTTTTGTGCTTGTGATATTGGGAATATTTCCTCAGATTGCTATCGGATTATCGAATCTGATTGGGCTGCAGTCGCCGGCGAATCTTGTGTTTTTGCTTATCATATTTATCCTTATGGTAAGACTGTTCCAGATGACAATTGAGATATCCAGGTTGGAAGATAAGCTTCGGAACCTGATTCAGCACGAGGCAATTAGGGAACATAAAAAGGATATAACTTCAGAAGAGCTGGATGTGAAATAGAGGAGAACAGTTTTGGAAAATCAGAAAAAGAACATGATTTGGGGCATTATAAAGTGGATGGTAATAGCAAGTATATGCCTTTTGTGTGCTTATGGGATAGAGAAGATGGTATTTCACAAGAGTCTGTCCCCTACAGTTGGCTTAAATCGAGAGTTCTCATTAGAAAACTTGGAACAGACAGGATTTACTTTTGAGAATGGAGAATTAGTATCAAGTGGGAATCAGGCGCAACTTGTCCTTCCAGCAGGGGGATATATACATGCTTTGCGTATAGAGTATGATGCAGTTGATATACCAGCAATTACCTGGAGCATAGAGGAAACAGCGGATAAGGGATTGTTGAATCTGGAAAATGCGGTTCCTGTTGACTACAGGACTCATGTCATGGATAAGATAATTGATGAACAGGGAGAAAGACTGATTATTACTTTTATAAAGCTGGCAGAGCCTCTTCATATACATGAGGTTTCATTCCATGACGAAACACCGTTCCATGTGCAGCGGTTTGTATTTTTGGCTGCAATTCTTATGGCATTTGCTGTTATTGTTGCTGGGTACAGAAATTATAAGGAGCATCCGGAACGTGTTGCAGCAGTGGTATGTGCGATGGTTGGAATTGCAATGCTTGCAGCAGTGCCTTATGAGAAAAATTCATGGGATGACGAAACACACTTTGCCAATGCATATCGCTTGTCCTATACATTGGTGGGGCAGGATACGCAATGGACAAAGGCGGCGGATGATTTTGTCAATCTTGAACTTCCTTTTGCGTATTCGTATCAGGAACGGGTAAATACGGGAGAATATTTGGATGAGGCGGCGCAGATAAGTACAGGCACAGAAGAAAAC
>CABQGZ010000550.1 GCA_902463835.1 uncultured Lachnospiraceae bacterium | reverse complement strand
CCTTCATGTGGTCAAAGGCGTTGGCAATATCGTCACCAAGGAGCTTGATGCTCTTGCGTTTCACATTCAATGCATCATTCAAGATGGCGACAGCGCGGTACTCAACACAGAGCTCGGCCAGCTTTTCCTCCACCTGTTCTTCTGTCCAAGTAGAAACCTGGCCTTGCATCATTTGATGTATTGCGTCAAAAAGGTCGTGGCTCGTAAGGCCGATGACTTTTTGCAGCTTCTGAAGCTCCGCGCATTTCTGGGAGATGAAGGTGCTAAAAGCATCATAAACCGTATTCTGGTCAAAGTAGAGATTTCCAAGCGCTTTTCGAACGGAGCCATGACCGGTGAACTTTACGGTGATGTTCCCCATGACCTGTTCTTGGTCTCCATTTTCAGCAAGAAAATCGCAGAACAAGTCGATGATTTCATCTGCCGTTTGCTTTGCAGCAGCTCCACCATATTTCTCTTCCGGGACATATTTCAGAACCCAGAACGGTGCACCGGCCTTTTCCGTACACTGCTTGGACATATATTTTCGGGCTTCGGTTTCGTTGACCGCCTCGTTGTCCTGCAGATGGAAAACCTTCTGCACATAGGGCTTAAATTTCTGCCATACCTCGGAGCCAGGAGAAAGATAGTTATTGATGACTTCCTCTTTGCAGAGGCTGGTAATCATAGTTGCGAGGGTCTGCTCGGTCAGAGGCCATGGATTATTGTCGCCCTTATTCCAGCTGAATTCGCTGTTGGCATAGTACCGCAGCAAAAAGCCAAGGATATATCCACACGCCATGCTGTTATAATAGCCAAACGGAGCTTCCTGTAGCTCCAACCAAAGGGCATCAAGTTTTATCTGTGTGCCCTGAGAAAACCGCTGCAAGATGAAACTTGAAATTTTAGCAATGGCAAGAGCGCCGTCGTTTCCCTTGCACTGGGACAGAGCTTCAAGGCCATCAACGTCCCACACTCCGGCTTGCTTCAATCCGTTGACAATATTACCAACTTGGGTATTGGGGGTGGTTTTCTGGACGCCTGCTAAAGCCGTGCTTTGCTGAATTTTCTTAAAAGCAGTATTCGTTGAAACGACGAGCTCGGGGGCCGCTGTGAAGATGGAGCCAAAGATAATGTCCCTCTCCAGCTTCGCTGCAAAATAGGAAGTTCCAAATTCGGAAGGGTATACTTTGTCTCCGCAGACAACCATAAGCTGGTCGTCCATTGCAGGCGCAGACCATTCCTCGATAATGCTGCTTGCCTCATCTGAATACCGTTCAGCGTCGCCACTCTTGCCCTCTTCACCGGCAAGCTCGGAGTGCGTCATGGCATTATACCATCTGTCCAGGTGTTCATCGGTCAGAGGTGATTTCAGAAGATAGATTGCCATCCGTCCGGTTTCATCCTGTGCAGCAAGAGCCTTGACTTTTTCCTGCATTGCAGCGAACTGACTGGATTCGGAAATCGCAATGACAAGGATACCGAACTTATACGAGCATTTTTTCAGCTCCGACTGGACTTCACCAAAGCGAGTGTTCATGGAAGTTGTTCCGGAGTCACAGGCGGCAATAAACATTCTGCCATAAGATGCGCTCGTCTTGTCCCAGATTTTTGCTTCCATGGATTTGGCAAAGTAGCCATTTTTCTTGAATAACTCGTACCGGGTATACTTTTTGACGAGCATCTCCTTGCGGACATCGAATACGTCTGCATTCCCGGAATACGGAATCTGCAGGCGCATGTCACCGTTGGTCATACCGTCGAGGCGAAGTACACCAATCTGCTCAAGGTCAGAGAGGTACATGTCTACATCGTCCTTGGTAAGTTGACCGGCAAAGCATTTATACAGAGTGCTTCTGGTGGCAGATACTTTGCGTTGCGTTGCCTGACTATAAAGATTGCTGACGGTTCCCGACGACATGACCGCAATCAGCAGCATGGCAGCCTTGAACACGTGCATGTGGTAATCATCCGCGATGAACTCTCGCTTGGTCATAAAGTGCTGATATGCGCTCTTGGCCTCTGTAGAGAAACTGCGGACATCGCTTTCTCTGGTGAAGAAATAGTCCCACAAGAAGTCGGGGGTCAGCCAGCGCCAATCTTCCGGCCCGAAGTTGTTTATGTAATAGATGAAGCCGACGTTTTGCTCGGATTCTTTTTTGTCCTTCATGAAGCGGAAGATAGTCCGCTCGGCGGCTCCAAAGTTCTGAGCGACAATCGCAAGGAGCGAAAGCGTCATCGGATGCAGCGGGCACAGCTGACGCAGGCGCTCTTTTTTACTGCTCATGTCGAGGTTGTCGAAATCAGCAATGTTCTTGCTGATGGATTTCATCAGCTTATCCTTTTCCGCATTCCACTGCTCTTCCATACCGGCGCGGGTAAGAATAGAACTGCCGATCAGCTCGTAGGCTGCACTCTCGCTTACATGGAAATCAAGGGAGTGGTAACGGTGAACAATCTGCTCGTAGACCTCCTCACCAATCTGGCTGACCCAGCTCGGTGCACGGTGAACAATCAGGAACATGAAGAAGGGCTGCTCTTTGCAGAACTCAGAGAGCGGCTGAAGCACATCGTCAGTTGGAGTGTTACGGAGATATGAGGTGAACTCATCCCAGATGAAAATGATACCGGTGTCCTGAAGGTTGTTGCCCTCGATGACATCGCCGACCCAATCCTTAAACATCTGGAGAGAAGTAAAGAATCCCCAGCCCTTATCCCGATAAATACGGGCAACGACATTAGCCGCCTTCAGGTTCCCCGCGTTTACTTCGTCTCGGAAATCTTCAATAGAACCGTATTCTTCATACAGGGCATAGGCCTGGTTCATGAAGAGCTCGTCCCAGTTGATAGAAGAATCGTTAACCGCTTCCTTTGCGGCAGCGACGAGGGATTTCTTGCCGTAGTAAGCAGAATCACCATACTTTTCTTTCAGCTTATCACGGATAGCATCCTCCATGGTCATCATAAGCTGGATGCCGCTCTTAATGTCGGTCGCCTGGCTCTTCCAGATAACAAGGAAGTCGCCTTTCTCCCGGATGGAAAGGAAGCGCTCTCTATATTGAATCAGCATCTGGTTCGACAGGAACTTACGGATTGAATCGACCTTGTCCTCAAACAGGTGCTTCAGGACAATAGCAGCATAGCTTTTGCCGGTGCCGTATGCGCCGTGAATCCAGAAGGAGCGGCGCTTGTCCTCGTCCTCAAATTTCAGGGAATCACAGATTCTCTCTATGGCGCCCTTCATGTCCTCGTGGACAATGTACTCCTGCCACATATCTGGATGATTGGATTCGGTCTCAATACTCACCACCGATTCGTAGTGCGGGCTCAGCTCAATGTATGAATTATACTTAGCCATGATTCCTCCTCCTTACTTTGCGATTAAATCCAGAATATCAAGAGATTTGTATTCAGGGAAAAGTTGGACGTTGTCCAAATCTGCCACGAAGGTAGTGCGG
>CABQGZ010000549.1 GCA_902463835.1 uncultured Lachnospiraceae bacterium | reverse complement strand
AATCAAAGCGCTGTAAATTTCAGGCATTGTCTTTCCGTCATTGCAGCCGGGATCCACATCATATATCCAGCTTGCCTGCATACCTCTTACCTCTATCTTCCCGGTATATGGCGAGATGGTTACCGTAGCGCAGAGCGGAGCGTCAAAGAAATAGGTATTATTGCCCTGCCAAAGTGTATTGAGCGCTTTATCACTGGTGCCAATCACATTGCCATCCTGATCATAGGAGACAAATGGGAAGGTCTGCGCATCTGTATAGTGCCGTGTTCCGTTGCTTGTCCAATATCCATTTCTCACAGTATTCACATCAAAATAAAACACATTGCCAAGCACCTGCATTCGATTCGTATGATAATGTCCATTGAGCGACATCATTACCGTACCCGGCCTGATCCCATTTACTTTTGCATAAATTGCAGCAACTGCATTCGCATCCGGGGAAGCCCCTGACCAATTCTCATTAAAGGTGGCATGACCCAAAACAATACATTTCTTACCATTGTTCGCCGCGTCTGTAAGCACTTCTTCCAACCAGGCAAGCTGCACCGGCCCAAGACTCGATCCTTTTATCCCTTTTTCACCATAGCTGTTGGTTTCATTATGCACCCACTCATTCGAATCCGGCAAATAAGAATATTGAGTATCCGTACATACCACCCGCAGGTCTCCCTTGTCAAAATAGTAATACCCTATTGAACCATCGCCTATTTTTCCATCTTCCGTCCCCCATACCACTTCATCACTGCAGTTCGTAAGACTCGGCGTGACTACCGCCATGGAATTATTCTCACTTTCCAATTCATGATTGCCATAAACGCCATAGACGTCAAGACCATAACCGTTCTTGAGATAAGCATTTATCAGTTCCGCAGATCCAATATAATCGTTGCAGAAATCTCCTACATGCATAACAAAATCCGCTTTGCTGTTCTTTGCACGTTCAAAAATCGTATTCAGATCCGCCACCGAAGTCATATACATCCCCTCTTTGTAATGAAAATCCGAAAAAAGCGTGAATGTAACCGGTGAATCCAGGAGTATCCTGCGCATCTCCAAAAGGTCTCCCTCTCCTAAACTCCTATCTTCCGTAAGGTCTGCTGCCTCCGTGTAGTCTTCTTTCGCAATAAGCTTTTTAAGTCTTACCAGGTCACGTATATCAATATCATTGCCAACATCCTCTGTAACATTTCCCCAGAAGTTCCATTTTACCCACAGCTCCATCGTGTCGCCTATTGCTGCCGACGCCTCTACCGGATACTTATATTCAGAATCCATATAATACCCCTGGAACGTCGCTCCTGACATTGTAAGGATGGGCAGGTCGCCAAAAATCGCCCCGGCTTCGAGCGTAATCTTTTGATCACGAGCACCATTTGCACAGCAATTATGACAGACGACGTTCTTCATCTCTGTAATTGTGATCTGATCAATATACATTTCAATACTGGAACACCACCAGTCCGGATTACTAGACGTAACTGCTATATACCATGCCGTTGGGCTGTCTCCTGTAGTAACATCCATAGAATCGGTTACCCAGCCGTCAGTAGCTCCCGTCTTCGCCGCAATAATCCCTCGTTCTTTGAGATTTCCCTGCGGCACACACATTGAGTTATTATAAGTTTCACGGAGCCTGATCTGGACTTGATGATTACCGGTTAGAACCGCAACCTTATATTTCACGGCAATCTTATAGGCTGTGTTCGCCTTCGGCACAAATGTATGAAAGCCATCGTCTGTCTTATCATAAATCAAAAATGCAGTGGGCCATGTATCGGTATACTGCCAGGCTCTTGTTATTTTCATGGCGTCGCCGCCGTTTTCTCCCGTGCCTTTTTCCACCCAGGCATCATACTGCGAAAACCATCCCTGGCTACTCTTGGGCATAATGTCATTAGAAATGATATTATATTTATCATCATACCTCTGGCTCGTAAAGTCGGCGCCCTCTTCGTCAAAGGTGTTCTCAAGCTTCTCACTTGGCTCATACACGATTTCCCTTATCTCAATAGAATCGATATACATTTCAAGATCCGTACACCACCATTGGGGATTATTGGAAGTAACTGCGATATACCATGCCGTTGGGTTGTCTCCTGTAGTAACATCCATAGAATCGGTTACCCAGCCGTCAGTGGCCCCCGACTTCGTCGCAATAATTCCTCGTTCTTTGAGATTTCCCTGCGGCACACACATTGAGTTATTATAAGTTTCACGGAGCCTGATCTGGACATGATTATTACCGGTTAGATTTGCGACCTTATATTTCACGGCAATCTTATAGGCTGTGTTCGCCTTCGGCACAAATGTACGAAAGCCTTCGTCTGTCTTATCATAAATCAAAAACGCGGCAGGCCATGCCCAGGTATATTCTTTGCCATGTGTTATTTTCATGGCGCCGCCGTTTTCTCCCGCGCCTTTTTCCACCCAGGCATTGTACTGCGAAAACCATCCCTCGTTACTCCTGGGCATAATGTCATTTGAAATCATTTTAAATTCGCCAGACACCACCGTTGTAAAGTCGGTTCCCTCTTCATCAAAGGTATTCGTAAGCAGCGTACCTGTTGTTTTACTTGTCTCTGCCTGTGCAGGCGCCTGAAACACCAGGCTTCCCACCAAAGACGTTGCCACAATTGCCAGAATAATCCCAAGAGCAGATACGCACTTACACATCTTGTTTAACCGTGATTTCATGTTTTTTCCTCCTACCTGTCATTTTATTTCATTCACAATGAACTTCTGCTTCCTTTACTTGCTTGTTCCGTAGGTTCCCGCAATATCCGCCTTGGCTGCCTCTACTGCGTCAGTTCCCGCCTGCGCCATATTTTCCATAAGCGGAAGCTGTGATTCGATCCATGCCTTGATCTGGGAAGGAGACCTCTCATACTGTTTCTCAAAGTCTGTCTCCCAGTATTCATCACTAAGGTAACCGCACAGCATACGCAGACCGCTTGTGTAGTAATACTTCTTCTGTGTATTCGCTGATCCTGTAACCTCAAAAAAGAAATCCGCCAATTCTTCCGAATGGAACGTCAGGTCCAGATCATAATTTGTTGCATCCAGATAATAACGAAGGAAGATTCCTGCCGCCACCGGATTCTTTGCGCCCTTGATCAGACCCCAGCCACGATAAAGACCGGAAGCAACCTGCTCGCTGTTCTCATCATATTTCGGCAAATAGGTAACTCCTATATGATCCGGGTTCATGGTGGAAAAATAACCGGTTCTCTTCAACCCGAAGCAGTTCGTGATGGCCATTCCTGTTTTCTCGTCTGCAAAGTTTCCGGAACCTGGATTGATCAGCCCGTCTGCATTTAACTCAGACAGGTATTGCATACCTGCATAAAGTCTCTCATCCACATTTACCTTAAACGCATCGCCGTCAAAGGAAAAGAAGGAAGCGTCTATACCGCCAAGAAAAGGCGCTCCAAGTACGGC
>CABQGZ010000548.1 GCA_902463835.1 uncultured Lachnospiraceae bacterium | reverse complement strand
AGTGGTTTTTATCATGAGGCACATAACGAAGAGCAAAATCGGACGGTCTGTGCCACAACGCTGATGAAATTTGACGCGGAGGCCATTACGCCTGAAAAATCGTCTGCAGAGCTTCCGCCAGAGTATCCAACCTTAGCATATGTTCATGCGGACAAGCAAAACAAAAGCTATGGTTTTGTGTGTCAGGCACGATATGCCACAAAAAAGGATGGGCAAAATTGGCTCAGCGACGCGGAGCTTTTGGCGACAGATGAAGCAGGACTGATATTCTATGACAAGGTGGAGAAGATTCCGGAAGGACAGAAATGCGTTGCGGTGCTCTTTATCTATACGGCCGGCGCAGAAAACAATTATATGAGTAAGACAGTGGGAGCGGAGATGGTGTCTTCCAGTCTGACTGCTGTCGTCAATCGCGATCCGTCTCTGATCGGCAACGTATATATGTTGACGGAAACCACGCGGCTTTGGGAAAAGAAGGATTATGATTCTGCTGGTAAGGATTATAGCGAAATGCCATATGACTGGACCGGTTCCAGCATAGAGCCGGATGAGGGGCTTCGTGGCAGTGTGCAGAAGCATCCGTATAGAAAAGAGGAATATTTTTCGGAAGGCGGTGCGAAGGGCAGTCATGTTGGCGGCTGTGAATGGGGCGACTCCCTGCTGATTACCGGCTATGAGACCAGAATTACAAAGAACCTGGCGCAGAAGACGGGTGAAAATGAGAAAGAGACGTACCAGCTGGATGCGGATCAGCGTGTGGTAGATTTTGTCCTACACCCGGGCTTCCGACCGGGCAGCAATTCCACACAGCCCACGACAATCTATATTGAAGATACATTGCCAAAGTATCTGCGGTTCCGGCCGGGTTCCTGTTATTTTGGCGGAACCTACGAACAGACTTCAGAAAACGGCGGTACCCAGGGAAAGATTCAGGGAGGAAGGCAGATAGCCCCAACAAAGGTGGTGGATAATGAAGATGGGACACAGACATTGCTCTGGCGTATCGAAGATGTAACGGTGGGACAGGAGATGTCGGCAATCTACTATTCAGCTGCGATAGGGAGCAAAGGTATGGAAGAGGAAGATGTTCCCATGGGTACCACAGAGTTATTGAATAAGGTGCGCATCTGGGGAGATTACGATCTGCGTGAACCAACCAAAGAAAACGTTAATTACGCCGAGGCAGGGATTGCAGTTGTTCGCGGGGCGGCATCATCCTTTGGAAAGTATGTGAAGCGGGATGTGGTGGAGCCGGACGGGCAGATTGAGTATGTCATCTATCGAGAGAATAACGGCAATACGCCCACGAAGGTGGCCATGGTGGATACGATGCCTTACAATGGTGATTCGCAGGGAAGTCATTATCATGGTACTTATACCGTCAGCAGCTGGAAGATCACAGATACGGAAAAATGTGACATCTCTAAGCTTCAGGTTTACTATACGGAGGATATCAAGTACCGCGATAAGACGAAGGATGAGATTTCAGAGGATGAGATCAAAGGCACTGGGATTGCAAAGGGCGAGGCTTCAGACGGTGACATTATAGAAGGCGAAAATAGCGGAAGTGCAGGGAATGAAGCGGAGGGTTGGAAAAAAGCTGCGATAGATGAAAATGGCGTTGTAACGGCTATGAATGGCAGGACTCCCGTAGCGTGGGCTATTCTGGGAGAGTTGGATGGCGGGAAGAGCATCCATGTCGAGCTGCAGATTCAATTGAAGCCGGAAGCAACTGCGGATGGAAGCTGGAACAGCGGGCGGTATATTAATACGTTATCCAACGACAGTACCGTGACGACGACGGAAGCGCACAGCGTCCGGCGCACCCTGGAGGGCCTGACCTGGCTGGATAAGAACTATAACGGTATTCAGGATGCAGGTGAATTGGCGGAACCAGGGATGCTTGACGGAGTGAAGGTATCTCTGTGGAAATTGAAGGACAGCGAAGAATTATCTCACTTGCCGGATCCGTCCAAGGAAGAAGATTATGAGCCTTATCATTATCAAGGGAACATGACGTTGCCGCAGGTTGTAATCAAGACGGGTCAGGTTGTCAGTGTTCAAGCGGCGGATGGAAATGCCGCGGCGGTGTATACGGATGAATCGGGTAATAAGAGACCGGGGCGTTACAAATTCACTGATCTGCCAGACGGAATCTTTGCCGTGAAGTTTGAAGATGGTATTGAAGGTGGTACAGGTATGATATCGCATTTTATTGCGTCTCCGAACAATTGTGGAGACGATGCGACAAGAGACTCAGATGGCAAACCTATCTATGCGCAAGGTCGCTCCCGTCTGGAGAGAACCGTAATCCTTGGAATTGAGATGCCGGAGGCGAAGGATATGAATGTCGTATTGTATGAATCCAAACACAACGACAGCGGGTTCTATGAGAGAGGATGCAAGCTGCCGGATAGTGGAGGAAGCGGGACGTGGCCATACCGAGTCGGCGGAGCAGTTCTTAGCGGAGCAGTTGTATTACATCTGCTGTCCCGGCGCAGGAGAAGGACAGGGAGGTGAGCGGCAACCTATGACAACACGGGATCTAAAGAGATTGAGCCGTGCAGAGCTGTTGGAAATGCTTCTGGAGCAGAAAAGGGAAGTATCAGTGGAGCAGCTGGAGGCTGAATGGAACCGAGAACGGTATAAGCGTCGCTACTATCGCATTCTGAGCAGCACCATAAGTACCTTGATTACAGTTGCAGCTGTGGCGGTGCTGGTAGCAACCTTATTATTGCCGGTGCTGCGAATCTATGGAGGTTCTATGGCGCCGACGCTGCAGGAGGGAGAGCTTGTGCTCTCCGTCAAGGGAACTGATTTTAAACAGGGAGATATCGTGGCCTTTTACTACAATAATAAAATATTGGTGAAAAGGATGATTGCGGGCCCGGGCAGCTGGGTGAATATAGCGGAAGATGGAAGCGTCTATGTGGACGACGTGCTTCTGGAGGAACCCTACCTGACGGAACGGGCATTGGGTGATTGCGATATCGAGCTGCCCTACCAGGTGCCGGATGGAAGATATTTCGTGATGGGAGACCATCGTGCCACATCTGTGGACAGTCGAAATACCACTATAGGCTGCGTGGCGGAGGAACAGATCGTAGGAAAGATTATCTTCCGCATCTGGCCGCTGAAGCAGTTGGGGGCGGTGGAGTGACAGAAGCTTTTGCAAATTTTGGAAAAAGCTGCATCCCGCACCCGACCAAAGGTGCAGGAACAGGAAAGGATACGTTCAGTGGAATCGCTATTATGGGAGGAATACTGTTGTATTATAAACGCAGGCGGAGAAAGGGGGAGGAAAAGCATTCATAAATCCGCCGCAGAAAAAAGATAGACATCAGTGACGAGACAGAAAGAGAAATGCTGCAAAGGAGCAATCAAGAGCAACAAAAAAGCAGCAAACAGCAGCGCTGACAGAAAGGCGCTGTAAAAAAACAT
>CABQGZ010000547.1 GCA_902463835.1 uncultured Lachnospiraceae bacterium | reverse complement strand
TATAGCCCCGAATAAGCAGCTCATTATAGACCACGTTCTCCAGAAAAAACGTATCTTCATAGTTGATTGTATTTGTATTGATGGTGCGAAATCCCATATCGACAGCATAGTACTTTTCCCGATTCTTAAGCGCTGCCTTACCGACAATATTATATCTTCCTACCCCATGAACAAGGCATGCTTTCTTCATCTTATCCAGATAATTATAAACTGTCCGACGAGAAATTGCTTTATGATTGTTTTTTTGATAATACTCTATAATATTATCCGCAGAAAACTCCTTACCGGCATTTGCAAGGATATACAGCGATATATCCAAAAATGTCTTCCGGTCAATTGCTCTTGTTGTTTTTATAATATCCCTGTTCACAATACTCTCATACAAACTGGATAGATATCTATGAACGGATGTATCGTCTCTAAAATCCAAACGGAGTGGAAAACCTCCCCATTTCAGATAATCATAAATCATATCCTCATGGAACTGTCGATGATTAAGCTCCAGATATTCCTTCATTTCCCAAAAAGAAAAAGGCAAAATCTCAAATTCAACTGTACGTCCCGTGAGAAGGGTTGCAAGCTCCCCCGCCAAAAGCGTAGAATTACTGCCTGTGACAAACAAGGACACATTCATTGTTGCACGGAAAGAGGCCAGCGCCCTTTCAAATTCTCTGATGTGCTGTATCTCGTCCAAAAAAATGTAATATTTGTCCATATCCACAACTCTGCTCTTGATCTCCCTGTTCAGATCAGAAGCAGTCGCAATATATTCAAAATCCATATCCTCCAGATTGATATAAATAATATGGTCACCGCTCACACCTTTCTCCAGAATCTCATCTTTTATCGTGTCCAGAAGAATTGATTTTCCAGCTCTTCTTACTCCAGTGATAACCTTTATCAGATCCGCATCGTAATATGGCCGTATTTGTTCCAGATATATCTCCCTTTTTAACCTCATGATATGCACGTTCCTCCCTTCCACACAGTATAGCAGTTTTTTTTATATTACATGAAAAATAAGCTTGCACTACATGGCATTCAACAGCCCTTTCAGACCGTCTTCTCTGAAAATATCCTTATAATATCCGATTTCATCTTCAATGAGACGATCGATCACCCGCATACCCAGAAGCTCCACCGGAGCCTTGTCATCAGTCAGAAGATACGCTCCTTTTTCATAAGGCTTAAGGGAATTCAAAACACGTCCCAGCATATCCGCAAGCTCCCGGGAGGCTTCCTGGCTTTTCTGATTTTCCTCTGTCAATTCATCGGATCCTGTTATCGTCCCGCCCTCTGTCAGCCCGACAATACGTTCCTTTGCCACCGTCAACATGTCCGGATTCAGCCCGGCAAACAGCTCCCGGTTGGTGGAGCCGGACACATCTGCCGTATATACATGGGGAAATACGGCTGCAATGGTATCCGAAAGATAATCATTGATGTTCCCTTTTTCCCTGGAATGCATATTCATGTTCACCACCATGACGCCGTTATCCGTAAGATGCTCTTTCACCATGGTAAAAAATTCCAGGGAGGACATCTGAAATGGAATGGTGATATCCTGGTAAGCGTCCACCATGATGACGTCGTATTTCTCATCCACCACGGCAAGATATGCCCGGCCGTCATAGGTGGTCACCTTCACAGAGTCCGGCAGATCAAAATACTGCCTGGCAAGCCTTGTGATCTTCTCGTCAATCTCCACGCCTTCCACAAAAATACCGTCAAAGTAGCGCATACACTGCTTCGCAAATGTCCCCGTCCCCATGCCAAGCACCAGAATCCTGGCATCTGCTTCCGACTTTTCATCCGTCATTTTTTCCATATCCGACCTGGAATCGTTTGCCTCATCCACCATTTTTCCCAAATTATCCATTCCGCCTTTGCCGATTCCAGCCAGGGCTGGCGCCAGCATTGCGTAATCATAGTACATACCCGTCAGAGAGTCGTCCTTCATTAAAATGGACTGAACCCCAAAGAGTACGTTGGTGGACAGGATCACGCTGCGATCCGTGTCCTTTACCTGGAGATAATTGTAGATGGATTCCCCTTCATACACAAGATTGCTCTCCCAGAAGGCAAAGCTTCCGGCGTGACCAAAAATGCTGCACAATACGAACAACACCAGCGACACGACACAGGCCACCGGCTTCGTCCGCTTACTGATAAAGTAGATCAGGCTCAACAGCAGCAAGATTCCGGAAAAGATCAGAAAGGTCACTGCCGTTCCCACAGCCGGAATGGTCACAAAGGTGGGTAAAAAGGTTCCAATGATACTGCCGATGGTGTTAAAAGCTCCAAGGGTTCCCACGGTCTTTCCACTGTCCGCAAGGCTCTCCACCGTGTATTTCACCAGGGATGGCGTCACAGTTCCCAGCAAAAAGAGCGGGTACACAAAGACCACCATACAAGCCAGAAAAGCTGCAATGATGAGAAAGTTATTGCTGACGGTGAGCACCAAAACACCGGATATGCCCAGGATCACGTATTTTCCAACCAGCGGGATTGCTGCAATCCATACAGCTGCAATCAGAAGTCTCCGATACAGACGATCCGGATCCGGATTCTTGTCCGCTGCCCGGCCGCCCCAGATATTGCCAAGGGCCATGGCGATCATAATGGTTCCGATGATGATAGTCCACACAATCTGGGAGGAACTGAAGTAGGGGGCCAGAAGTCTGCTGGCCCCCAGTTCCACTGCCATGACGGATACCCCGGAAAAAAATTCCGTCAGGTACAGGTAATATTTATTTTTCAGGATGCTGTGTTTTTCCATAAAATTTATGTCTCGCTTTCTCGTTCCCTCGCTTTTGTCTGTGGTTTACGTCTCCGCCTGTTTTTCCGGTTCCGGAAGCATCTCATTGACGCAGGCAAGGGCATTCAGGGTTCTAGGGAAACCGATATAGGGCATGCACTGGGTCAATGCTTCGATCAGCATCTCCTTGTCATTGCCAACGGTTACATTTCCCATAATATGACTGCGAAGCTGATTCTCACAGCCGCCCAAGGCTGCCAGGATGCAAAATGTCAAAAGCTCCCGGATCTTCAGATTCAGCCCGCTTCTGGTATAGAAATCCCCGAAGCAATACTCGGACAGATACTGCTGGATGTGCTTCTGATCCTCCGGTGCCGCCTCCCGCATTCTGGGGATGGCTTCCCCGAAGATCTCCATCTGAGCCTTCAGCCCCTCCTCCAGGCGCTTGTCCTCGCTTATTGTTCTCTGACTCACGGGAACAAGTTCCATTTTTTCCTTCGAAAGTACCTGATTCATAGCCTGCAGGGCCTGCTTGGTTCTGGGAATTCCAATGTATGGAGCGCATTGATAGAGTGCTTCCTTCATAACTTCCACCGACATGCCAAGATGGATCCCCGCCTCCACATGCTCCTTCAGATCCTCCGGGGTCTGAATAGCAGCCAACACAACAAGGGCAATCAGTTCC
>CABQGZ010000546.1 GCA_902463835.1 uncultured Lachnospiraceae bacterium | reverse complement strand
TCTTTCCAAAGTGTGTGTGAAGCAATGCCGGCAGTGCCGCTGAAAGACCAACCGTGATACCGTCGGTAAGCGGGGAGTGAAGCGGAATAAAATTGCCGGACAACAATGCCCATACAATCGTTCCGATATAACCAGCAAAGAATCCGGTTACTGGTCCAAACAGATAACCAATCACAACGGTCAGGAACGCAAAGGTTCTAAAATGAACAGCACCCGGAATCAATGGAATCGGGCACAGATAGGCCCATAAAACACCAG
The DNA here is from genome assembly GCA_902463835.1 of uncultured Lachnospiraceae bacterium. Lineage (GTDB taxonomy): Bacteria > Bacillota > Clostridia > Lachnospirales > Lachnospiraceae > 14-2. Next base: position 3,188 of record CABQGZ010000546.1, on the reverse strand, counting down.
TCAAAACGCCAAAAACGACGAAGAAAATGATGTTTACAAATGAAAATTTCTTCATAAATTTTCCTCCTCTGCAAAAGATTAATAGCTTATTTCTGCAATCTCTGTAAATATATCAATAAGCTTTTTGCACGCGTAATCAAAAAGCTTCTGACCTTTTTCAAGTGTGGCGTAAGTAGGAGCTCCGATCACTCCGCTCTTCGTCACATCGCTGGTCTTCCAGCCAGCATTCACCGGGCCAAATACCGTTACATATTTGTCCCCCTTAAAGCAATCCGCAGGATCTTCATCCACAGCCAGCTCCATATGAACCGTCTCCGGTCTGGCCGCCAGCATCAGCGAGGTCTCCAGTTCGCAGGCATGGAACACACCATACATGCCGGACTGCTGGATTTCCTCCAAGCCATCCTTCCAGAAATCGGTAAACCACCAATCAATCACATATACATTCAAGCCCAGATCAATGCGAAGATCCCGGCTGATCAGATTCAGCATATCGGTATTGCCGCCGTGACTGTTGAATAGAATCAGCTTTTTAAAGCCGCTGGCCGCAATACTCTTAGCCAAGTCGTGCAGCATCGCATAGTAGGTGGTGGCACTGAAGGTCATCGTTCCCGCAAATCCCATGTGCTCGTTGCTCTTTCCCACCAGAAGCTGCGGTGCAAAAACAAGGTTTCCCTTAGAGAATTCTCCTTCCGCAATGATCTTGTCAATCAGCGTGCTTAAGATGATAGCATCCGTCCCCACCGGAAGATGCGCTCCGTGCTGTTCCGTGGCTGAGGTAGGCAATAAAATAATGGTATTATCCTTATCCAAAGCAGCCATTTCATCTCTTGTCAGATTTTCCCAACGTGTAATCATAAGTATCTAACTCTCCTTTTCATTTTATACCGGAATATAATAAAGTACGCGTAAAACAATGGTGATCGCAATCGCCGCTGCATTGGCCAGAACGAACCAGGCGTCATACCGGCTGGCCTTAATCCCCTTGTAAGTACTTCTCTTCAGAGAAAAGTCCAGCTTGTAATAATGCATCGCCAGGGAGATTGCCTGTCCCTTGCTGATCACGCGGAATAAAAGCGGCAGAGAAAAAGTCACGTAGTTTTTGATCTTCGTCACCCATCCGCAGTCTTCAATCTCCAATCCCCTGGAGCTCTGCGCTTCCATAATAGCTTTCAGTTCGGTAATGATGATCGGAATAATCTGGAAGACCAGACCAATGCCAAAGGCAATCGCGTAGGCAATATGCCATTTTTGCAAGCCAAGAATGATCTCACTGAAGTTCGTCGTCAAAAGAACCGTATAGAACGATGAGATCATCAGGAAAATTCTCATGCAATATACCAGGCCCTTGTAAAAATCATACCAATCAAAGCAGAAATCAACTGTCCTGCCAAACATCACAAACTGTGTCTGGGCGATGATGAAGCCTCCCTCCACCGGTGGTCTTTGAAATAATCCCAGAATCATCCATAACAGAAAGATAAATATAAGCAGTACTTTCAATTTGGATGCCAGAATCAAAATATATTTCTGAATCCGGCAGGTACACCACATGGCGATAAAAAAGGCCATCAAAAATACAAGTGCCACTCCGGATTTAATCAAGCTGGTCAATACAGCCATCACAAGAAAGAAAACAAACTTGGTCCGTGGGTCCAGGCGGTGCAGCAGTGAATCTGCATCTACATATTGTAAATAGTCCATGTTCTAATCCTCCTTCCCGCAATGCTTCAGAACTTCCGCTACAAAGTCCTCCACCGTATAACAGATCCGTTCAAAGCCAAAAACCTTGGACAACTGGACAACCGGCGGCATAGCAATGCGGATATCCTCGAAAATATCCTCCCGTCGCGCTGCCTCCTCCATACTGCCTTCAAATATCTTCTGGCCGTCATTCAATATGATCGCAGCGTCCGCACTGCGAAAGACCAACGGAATCTCATGACTGATCATAACAATCGTTTTCCCTTCCTGCTTTAAGGAAGCGATCATCCGTTCCAGATCCTTGACCAGGAAACCATCCATACCCAGTGTCGGTTCATCCAGAATAATCACATCGGCACTGGAAAACAGTACGGAAAGAATGGTCAGAATATGCTTTTTCCCCATGGAAAGATTTAACGGGAAGGTCTCGCGTTCCTCCTCCAGACCGTAGCTTTGAAGAACCTCCCGAATCTGCTCTTCTCCAAAGGAGATTCCTTGCATCCGCGCGCAAAAAGTCAGCTCCCGTTCCACTGTTTCCTCAAAAAGCATATGCTCCGGATGCTGGAAAACCAGGATAATATTTTTTGATATTTTCGCAACCGTCTTCGACAGGATAGAGTCTCCCCGATAACGCACATCTCCCGATGTAGGCTTGTACAGACCGTTCAGATGCTTTACAAAGGTGGTTTTTCCTGAGCCATTCTGTCCCAGAATCGCCACCACCTTGCCCTCTGGCACATTGGCATTCACATCAATCAGCGCATGAAAGCCATCCTCAAAGGTCTTTGTCAGATTGTGTACCGTAACTACCGGTTCCGCCTTTTCTTCTTTTTTCTCCGGCGCGTCAAGTTCCTTACGTACCATCAGCTTCTCAAGCTCTGCTATTCCGGCCTCTACCGTGTAAAACATAGAAATATCTTTGCCTCTTTTGGACAATTCCCGATATATTTCCACTTCCTGAGGAACGATAACCCCAAGCCGCTCCTGCAGCTGGTAATCCTTAAAGAAATCGTCCCTGCTGCCATCGAATACAACCTCGCCGTCCAAAAGGCCAATGACATGATCCACAATACCGGCGGACCATACCAGGTTATTATCCACAAGAACGGTGGTATTGCCATTGACGGAGAGCTGCTTCAAAATTCCCTGAACCATCTGCTTTCCCTTGGGATCCAGAGAACTTACCGGCTCATCCATAATCAGAATATCCGGATTCATTGCCAGGACAGAAGCGATACAGACAGACTGTCGCTGTCCTCCGGACAGATTGGATACGCTGCGGTTCCTCAAATACTGCAGGTTTAAGAGATCCAGCACATACTCCATGCGCTCAACGATCTCTTCCTGGGGTAGCCCCATATTCTCCATTCCGAACGCAATCGCGTCCTCCACACCATAGCCAAAAAGCTGGTTCTCCGGCGTCTGGCTGACCACACTGACAAAAGCATTTTCCGGGATCTCAAAGCTTCCCTCCAGAACACCAT
>CABQGZ010000545.1 GCA_902463835.1 uncultured Lachnospiraceae bacterium | reverse complement strand
TTTTAAATATTTTATCTCTTCAAAATAAAAAAATACTATCACGTTTCTGTTTTACTTGATCCTATTCACAAAAATATCCAGAAACACAAAAAAAATCTTTCTTCCGGCCGTGCTATAGTAGGAACGTAGCAAAAATAACACGGCTAAAAGGAGGATCACAATGAAAAGAAGATTCATAAGTATCATGTTTGCCGCAATCATGGCAGTATCCATGCTCGCAGGCTGCGGGGCTAACCCGGCATCAGGGACCACAGACAAGACGAAAAACGATACAACTACCCAGGACGGTGAGGATAAGACGGTCACACCGGAGGAGACGGATGCATCCGCAGGGAAGAAGGTAGGTGTGGCCATGCCCACCAAGGATCTGCAGAGATGGAACCAGGATGGAACCAATATGGAAAAGCAGCTGAAGGAAGCCGGCTATACGGTAGATCTGCAATATGCATCCAACGACATCGCAACTCAGGTATCCCAGGTGGAAAATATGATCAACTCCGGCTGTCAGCTACTGGTGATCGCTTCCATTGACGGAGATTCCATGGGAACCGTCCTGGAGCTGGCGAAGGAGAAGAAGATTCCGGTAATCGCTTACGATCGATTGATCATGAATTCCGACGCTGTTACATATTATGCAACCTTTGACAATTATATGATCGGAACCAAGCAGGGAGAATATATCAAGGAGCATCTGAAGTTGGACAGTGCGAAAGGCCCCTTCCACATGGAAATCGTAACGGGGGATCCCGGTGATAACAATGCCAGATACTTTTATGGAGGAGCCATGGATGTATTACAGCCCTACATCGACGCAGGAAAGCTGGTGGTGAAATCAGGGCAGACCTCGTTTGAGGCAGTGGCAACGGCAGGATGGGCCACGGAGACTGCTCAGTCCAGAATGGACGCCATTATCTCCGCCAACTATGCCGATGGCACAAAGCTGGACGCAGTGCTCTGTTCCAACGATTCCACGGCTCTGGGCGCCACCAACTCCCTGGAGGCCAACTATACCGGGGAATGGCCCATTATCACCGGTCAGGACTGTGACGTCGCTAATGTAAAAAATATGCTGGCCGGGAAGCAGGCCATGTCCATTTTCAAAGATACGCGCACGTTGGCCGCCAAGGTAGTGGAGATGGTGGATGCCATTATGAAGGGCGGCAAGGCGCCGGTAAATGACACCAAGTCCTACGACAATGGCACAGGGGCGATTCCGTCCTATCTGTGTGAGCCGGTATTTGCGGATAAGGATAATTATAAGGAACTGCTGATTGATTCCGGGTATTATACGGAGAGCCAGTTGAAGTAAGATCAGGAGCATGTTGCGGCGAAGGGGACGCAGTCCAGGCGGGAACCACAGACCACGGGGATGGGGAGCATTTGTCGGCGAAGGGGACGCAGTCCAGGCGGGAACCATAGTCCACGCAAACGGGGCAACATTGCGGTGAACTAGCTGCTAACTGCGTCTAAGACGCTCAGGAGAGCCTTCGCGCCTAAGACTTCGTAAGCATCGGATTTCACCTCCATTAAAAGCGCCCCTGCATTGTTTGCTTTGGACTATGTTTCCCGCCTGGACTGCTGTATTGCGGCAGAATGCAGTAACACCGGTTATTGTTTGCAGAATGCAGTAACACCGGTTACTGTTTATAGAATGCAGTAACATCGGTTATTGCTTATCGGATGCTGTAACGTAGCTCCGGAAAAAGGGTGTGCCCATGACAGACCCTTGCAAAACGCCGGCACTTAGCGAGCAGGGTATGAAATAGCCTGCGAGGTTAGTGTCCGCTGCGTTTGTGCACGGAGCGAGAGCGCGTCTGACATGGGCACACCCTTTCTTCGGAGCGGCCCTTTGGCAGTAACAGTTAATAGACCTATGCTGTAATCAGCTTAAGAGGAGGAATCATCGTGGCAGAAATATTACTGGAGATGCAGGATATTACGAAAACCTTTCCCGGGGTGAAGGCGCTGGACCATGTGCAGCTGAAGGTGGAAGAAGGCGAGATCCATGCCCTGGTGGGGGAGAATGGGGCGGGGAAATCTACGCTGATGAATGTTTTAAGCGGGGTATATCCCTATGGTACATACGACGGAGCGATTATCTATCAGGGGGAGCTCTGTAAGTTTGCGCGGATCCGGGACAGTGAGGAGAAGGGGATTGTTATCATTCACCAGGAGCTGGCACTGATTCCGTATATGACCATTGGGGAAAATATGTTTTTGGGAAACGAGCGGGGAAGCAGCTATAAGATCAACTGGAACGAGACGTATGGACGGGCGGATGCACTGCTGGAAAAAGTGGGGCTGAAGGAATCCGGCCGCACATTGGTGAAGGATATTGGCGTGGGGAAGCAGCAGCTGGTGGAGATTGCCAAAGCATTGGCCAAGGAGGCGAAACTCTTGATCCTGGATGAGCCGACGGCTTCTCTGAATGAGGCGGAGGCCAAAGCGCTGCTGGATCTGCTGCTGGCTTTGAAAAAGCAGGGTATGACGTCCATTATCATTTCTCACAAATTAAATGAGGTTGCATATGTGGCGGATAGGATTACTGTGATCCGTGACGGAGCAGTGATCGAGACTCTGGATATGGGGACGGATCAGATTACAGTGACCCGCAATGGGGCGGTGATTGAGATACTGGATAAGGGGAAGGATGGGATTACGGAGGATCGGATCATCAAGGGGATGGTGGGAAGATCCTTGTCGGACCGTTTTCCAAAACGGAAAAAAAGTACTGCCGGTCAGGTGCGTCTTGCGGTGCAGGACTGGACCGTGTATCATCCCCTCTATCAGGAGCGTAAGGTGGTTGATGGAGTCAGCTTTCAGGTCAGAAAAGGGGAAGTGATTGGTATCTCCGGGCTGATGGGGGCCGGGCGCACGGAGTTGGCCATGAGCATTTTCGGAAAAAGCTATGGGGAGCGGATTACGGGAAGGCTTTTTATGGATGGAAAAGAAGTGGAACTGCGTTCTGCCAGGGAGGCTATTGCTCATAAGCTGGCCTACGTGACTGAGGATCGAAAGGGGAACGGACTGGTCTTGAAAAACCCCATACGAATCAACACTACCCTGGCCAATCTGGAGGCGGTCAGCCGCTGGGGTGTCATTGACAAGGAGAAGGAATATGAGGTGGCCTCGGATTACCGTGAAAAGCTGAAGATCAAATGTCCCAGTGTGGAGCAGCAGGTGGGGAACTTAAGCGGCGGAAATCAGCAGAAGGTACTGCTGGCCAAATGGATGTTTGCCGATCCGGACATATTGATTCTGGATGAGCCCACCCGGGGAATTGACGTGGGTGCCAAATATGAGATCTACTGTATCATCAATCAACTGGCGGCGGAGGGAAAGTCTGTCATTATGATTTCCTCGGAGCTGCCGGAGATTCTTGGTATGAGTGATCGGATCTATGTGATGAACGAGGGAAAAATGGTGGGTGAGTTGTCTGGGGAGGA
>CABQGZ010000544.1 GCA_902463835.1 uncultured Lachnospiraceae bacterium | reverse complement strand
TGGCGTCCCTTTGCCGCAAATGAAATCTCGCCTTCCTGCGTCAAACCCTCATTTGCACCCAGGCCGACGGCGTCAGCCCCGTCTCATTTTTAAATACCCTGCTGAAGTACCTGGCATCCTCAAAGCCCACGGACATAGCCACAGACTTGATATTGATATCGGGATTCTTCAGCAATATTTCCTTCGCCCGCGATATCCGCAGATCCGTTAGATATTGCAGCGGTGACGTCCCAAACTCTTTCTTAAAGATCCGGTTGATATAGGAGGGCGTATATCCAAAGCGCTCTGAGAGCTCCGTCAGCGATACGGGCTCCGTCAAGTGCAGCTCAATGTACTGGGCGATCCGGGAACAGAGGGTGCTTCCGGTAACGTGGGAAGAGGATTGAGTCCAGAGCTCCTGGAGCGAGGATTTCAGACAGGTATAACATTCTTCCTCCGATTTTATGGACGGAATCCGCGCAAAAAAGGCGGAGAAGGCGGCGTCACAGTCCTGCAGGTTAATCTGGAAGCACTGATGCATCCCCTCGAAAATCTCGCGGATATAGCGGTGAAGAACGGATGCGGGATACTGGCAGGTCTCCGGCAGAGTTCGTTGTATACACTGAAGATAAGCGGCTTCGGTGGAGAGTGTCAGCAGCAGCTGCATATCCTTCCGGATTCGATCCGTCTCCGGTGCTTTAGGCTGCTCGGTGTCGCTGACGGAGGCATGAGTCTGGCGAAAGGGTCGATTCAGGACTTTGGCAGCGGAGCGAAGGATACGGGCTTTCTGCCAAAGCTGCTGGTAGGAGATGGTCTCCTTGCAGGCAAGAACAAGAAAAGGCACATTCCCAAGGTTTTTGGATAAATCCTGCTTTAACAGCAGGCAGAAATAGTCCGTGGACATGCGGGCCATGGGCGCGTGCAGGATCAGGAATTTCTGGTTGGGAGACTGCTCGTCGATGAGCCACAGGTGTTCCACATCGCTGATGCTCTCAAAGCTTCGGGCAAAATCCAGTCCGTTCCAGAGACCTGTAAACATTCTTCCAGAGATGAGGGAAGCCCCTTCCGTGTCTGGCAGAAGATTTCCAAGGGTGATATGAAAAAGCATCAGCTCTTCATTTCCCAGGGTGTAGGGCGGCGCCTGGTCGGTGGATTCGTTGAGAGCCAGAGACAGGATCTCCCGGCTGCTTAATCTGCGTTCTTCTGCGATCATGGAGCACACGGTGTGCAGCAGCTCGCCCAGTGTCTCCTGTTCCACAGGCTTCAACAGGTAATCCTCCACGCCGTAACGAAGGGCAGTGCGGGCGTACTCAAAATTGCTGTAGCCGCTTAAGACAATGATACGTATCCTGGGATAATCCTTTCTGAGGGCCCGGATGAGCTCCAGCCCGTTCATGCCAGGCATCTCAATATCCGTGATCACAATGTCCGCCGGTATGTTTTTTAACAGCTCCAGCGCCTCCATGCCAGACTGTGCCTTGCCCACGACGGCAATGTCTGGGGAGACCTTCTCTACCTTTTTCGCAATATTGTTCAAGATGATCGGTTCGTCCTCCGCGATCAGAACCGAGAAATTGTCATAGTGTTTCATGAAAGAATCCCTCCTATCGTAATGGATGCCCCGCTTAGGGAAGTGTCCGAGGCCTGCTTGTTTTCCAGCCGGAATATGAACTGGTTTTTGTAGTAGAGCTTCAGGCGAAGATATATGTTCATAAGTCCCATACCATTGATGGTCAGTGCCGGGTTCTTCTGCTCCGGATCCAGTGTGGCCATTTTCTCCTCCATGGCGGCCAGGGCCTCTTCGGAAAAGCCATCCCCGTTGTCCGTAACATTGAGGTACCAGTAGTTTTCCTCTATCCAGGAATGAATGGAGATGATCAGGGGACGGTCGGGCTTTCTGGAGTATTTGACGCAGTTTTCCACCAGAGGCTGGATGATGAGTCGTGGCACGCGCACCGTATTGAGAGCAGGGTTTGGATCGTAGTTAAATTCGATCATATTCCCAAACCTGGTGGACAGCAGCGATGTATAGTTGTTTGTATGGGTCATCTCCTGGGCGAAGACGGTATCCTTGGAGACATCCTCAGTAATGTAGCGCAGCATTTGGGTTAGCTTGATGCACATGGCGGCTGCCTGTTCATCGTCGTTGTCCTCAGCGATGATGGAAATGATGGTCAGCGTATTATAGAGAAAATGGGAATCCATCTGAGCCTGCAGAGCCATCATCTGGGACTGAATGGTCAGGGTTCTTGAATTGACCACATCGTCTAAAGACTGTTTCAGACGCTCCTGCATTCGGTTGTAGGAATCATTCAATATCTCCAGCTCATTGAAGGAGGCGCTGGTGGGGTGCTGGTAATCCTCCTCTCCAATCTGTACAAGCTCTAGCCGGGAGATACGATCCTTCAGGGTAGTGATGGGCGCAGTGATCCGGTAGGCCAGCCGGTGCGTGATAAAAGTCAGCAGTCCGAAGGTGATGAGGAAGAAAAACAGGCAGACCAACAGGTAAAACTGGCGGTTTGCCACAATGTAGGAGGTGGGTGTGATCAGCATGGTGGTAAAGCCTGACTCCCCTGAGTAGTAGGAGGTCACCAGCTCGTCTTTTAAGGAAAAGAGAGAGGGTTTGCTGTTCTTTGCAGTATTCAGAGCGGTATAGTAGTCAAGCTCCTCACGGGAGATGTCCGAGGGGTAGATCGGGTTCTTGTTCTCGTCAAAGATCAGCACCTCTTCTCCTCCATTCTCATAGGTGACGAGAGTGCCGGATATCTGTTTTTGAATACTTTCCTCCTTTACCTGGATCTCGATAATAGCTGTCTTTTGGGACAGCGGATATTGACCGAAGCTCCGTGAGACGCAGAGAACCGGGACATCCATTACGGGGGCATAGAGACAGCCCTCGTTTGGAGTAAAAATACGTTTCCGTCCATCCAGCAAAAGCGTGGGTTCCACCAGGGATTCCTGAATTTCCGGGGGAATGGTGTAAGGCTTATAGGTGTACTCTTCACCGAAGGTGTGGATTGTACCCTCGTTTAAGTTGATTATATTCATATGATAGAACTCATAGTTGTAGCCTGTGATAGCGTAGAGCGTTTCCCGAAAATTCCAGTCCTCCTTTACAGTCTGGGTCTGTGCCAGCTCAAAGACATATTTCAGGACTTCCTTGGACTCCAGCATGCGCACCTCCAGCTTGTTGGCGTTGTCCACAAGATCATCGGTCTGCCTGGAGATGATCTTGGCAAGCTGGCTGGAGGATCTGACATGGTTGTCCAGGAAGGTGTGATAAGCGGTAAAATAGTAGACAAAGGTCAGTAAAACAATCAGGAAAAAGAAAACGCTGCCATAATATACGGTCATTTTTTGCGCCAGAGAATTCAAATGTATTTTTTTCATTGGTCTCTCCTTTCTTTGTCGAGGATAAAAAAGTGGCGGAAAACAGCACGGATGTGGTTGCGCAATTCCCTATTTAATAGT
>CABQGZ010000543.1 GCA_902463835.1 uncultured Lachnospiraceae bacterium | reverse complement strand
AAGCTGACCTACGACAACGTGCTGGATGTGCTGGGGGCGGTGGATACAGAGGTGTTTGGCCGGATGCTCCGCAAGATTCTCGTCCGGGATGTGGCGGGGGTGATGGCGGGCCTGGAGGAACTGATCATTCAGGGCCGGGAGCCAGGGCAGTTTGTGGTGGACTTCACCTGGTATCTTCGGAATCTGCTCTTACTGAAAAGTTCTGACGATATGGAAGATGTACTGGACATTTCCAGTGATAATCTGGTATTGTTAAAAGAGGAAGCGACACTGGTGGATACGGAGGAGCTGATGCGCTTTATCCGGATCTTTTCCGAGCTGTCCAACCAGATACGTTATGCCACCCAGAAGCGGATTCTCATTGAGATTGCATTGATTAAATTATGTAAACCGCAGATGGAAGAAAACATGGAATCCCTGCTGGCCCGAATGAATGAACTGGAACGAAAAATGGAGCAGGGGATTCCCCTGGCCGCCAATGGAGCCGGAGCTTACGGTGCAGTGGGCATGCCGGGAGCCGGGGCTTATGGGGCAACGGGCATACAGGACGCTTATGGTGCGGCAGGAGCTGGCGCTTACGGCGGGGCGGGCATGCCGGGAGCTGGAACTTACAGTGCAGCGGGTATGCCGGGAGCCGGAGCTTATGGAGGCAATAGTCAGGCGCTCTTGCCTAAGGCGGTTCCGGAGGACATTCAGCAGGTGGTGAAGAACTGGCGCTCCATCCTTATGGATCTGCCGGGCAGTCTGCGGGGATTTTTAAAGAGTGCCAAACTGAGTCTGGGCGGAGAGAACACGCTGCTCATTGTGCTGGAGGACGAATTGGCGGAGGGATATCTGAATTCGGAATCCCATAAGCAGGAACTGTCAGATGCAGTGTCAGCAAAAATAGGCAAGGAAGTGGATATCCAGGTGAAGCGGAATGATACCGGCCGTCCAACTCAGGAAGCGTTTCCGGATCTGGAACAGCTGATCCACATGGATATTGAGATTGAGGATGATTGACCCCCAATTTTCAAGAGCTATGTAAGAAGAGCGGGTATCGCTGATCGCGAGGCGAATAGAAACCAGGTAATATTAGAGAGAATTAGAGAGAAGAATAAGAAAAGAAAATCAGCAGGAGGATAAGACAATGGCAAAAAGAGGCGGTTTCCCGGGAGGAATGCCCGGAAATATGAACAATCTGATGAAGCAGGCGCAGCGGATGCAGAAGCAGATGGAGGAAGCCACCAAGGAATTGGAAGAGAAGGAGATTACCGCAACAGCAGGCGGCGGAGCCGTGGAGGTGACCGTATCCGGCAAGAAGGAAGTGGTGAAGGTAAAGCTCTCGGAGGAGGTTGTGGATCCGGAGGACATCGAGATGCTGGAGGATCTGATCATGGCGGCCACCAACGAGGCGCTGCGCCAGCTGGAGGAATACTCTCAGCAGTCTATGTCGAAGATCACCGGCGGCATGGGAGGCCTTGGCGGCGGATTTCCATTCTGATATTATGGAGCACAGAGTGAAGAGTATCAAAGAGACTCTTGCAGGTGACTGTGAGAGTCTTTTCCATGGCTAAGTGTGAAAAATAAGATTTTTCATTGCTAATTATGCCTGAGTGAGACGAAAGGAATCGATGATTGTTATGGAATATTACAGCAGGCAGATCAGCAAGCTGATCGAGGAACTCTCCGGGCTGCCCGGGATCGGAAGCAAATCCGCCCAGCGTCTTGCCTTTCATATACTGAACATGCCCTTAGAGCATGTGGAGCAGCTTTCAGATGCTATCGTAAGTGCCCGAAAAAATGTGCGATACTGTAAAAAATGCTTTACCTTGACGGATGATGAACTCTGCCCCATCTGTAAGAATCCCAATCGCAACCAGAAGATTATCATGGTGGTGGAGGATACCAGGGATCTGGCGGCCTACGAGAAGACCCAGAAATACGAGGGGGTCTATCATGTGCTGCACGGAGCCATCTCCCCCATGCTGGGAATCGGCCCAAATGACATCAAGCTCAAGGAACTGATGCAGCGCCTCCAGGAGGATGTGGACGAAGTGATCATTGCCACCAACTCCAGCCTGGAGGGAGAGACCACCGCCATGTACATCAGCAAATTAATAAAACCCACCGGAATCAAGGTATCCCGCATTGCCAGCGGTGTTCCGGTAGGCGGAGATCTGGAATACATTGACGAGATGACCTTGCTGCGTGCGTTGGAAGGGCGCGTAGAATTGTAAAAAAATCTTGACCAAAATAAGAAAAGCGTATATAATAGGGGTTAGATAACTTGCTAAAACGTTTTATCAATAAGAGGTGCGAATATGAGAGTCAGACTTTCGGAGATTGCGAAAGAGGCGGGGGTCTCCATTGCACTGGTCTCCCAGGTGCTGAACGGAAAGCCTGTGAGGGTCAATGAGGAGACGCGGAAACATATTTTAGAAGCAGCGGATACCTTGGGCTATATTCCAAACCGGGTTGCAGCAGGACTGCGATCCAATTCCACAAAGGTGATCGGCTGTATCATCCCGTTTTTTGATACCCAGTTCTATGGAGACCTGACAAATGCCATGGTGACGGAGGCCTTCAACAGAGGTTATGAATGCATCCTGTGTAACTCCCAGGACGATCCAAAGCGGGAACGGGATTTCCTGGGGCTGTCACGCAGCGGGATCATAGACGGGCTGATCGCCGTCCCTTTTAGTGATACGGATAACATTGATATCTACCGGGAGCTGGTGAAGGAAAGATTCCCCCTAGTATTCGCGTTCCGCAACATTCCCCAGCTGAATGTGCCCTATGCGGAGGGCAATCGGGAAAAAGACGGCTATACATTGACAAGAGCAGCCATTGCGAAAGGACACAGGAACATCGGCATTGTGATCCCGGCGGAATGTGTCCCCCTATCCGAGACCCTTGTCCGGAAGAATGGCTATGTGAAAGCCATGGAAGAAGCCGGACTGGAATGTCACGTTTACCATGTGGCAAAGCCGGGGGAAGAAGATCGAAAGCTGCTGGAGGATCTGCGAAGCGGGAAGCTCACCATGATGCTTGTCCCCTCCTCCAGAGATGCCCAATACACATTTTTACAATGTGCCAAAGCACACCGCTATATCCCAAATGAGGTGGAAGTTATCGTTTTCGACCGGTACACCTGTACCATAGAAACTCAGGAAGACATAGAAATGTACCGTTATATTACAGCCCCCCCGATTCCAGCCAGCGTACCTACCAGTAATCCGAAACTGATCGGAACCCGGGCAGTGGAACGACTAGTTGAATTGCTGTAACAGTTTCCAGAGCTGCCAACAAAGTAGCCTCGAGGCAAGGGTATCCCCATGACAGACCCAAGCACACCGATACACCTATATCGGGTAAGACTCCTTGCCTAATTCTCTATCGGACTACGTTAGCTTCATTCAACGATGCCACCGCATCGCCTCATTCAGCTGCCTTGCCGATAAAGAATTATTC
>CABQGZ010000542.1 GCA_902463835.1 uncultured Lachnospiraceae bacterium | reverse complement strand
TTTAAAAGCTGAGTTTTATTAGAAAGTAATATATCAAATCCAACCTTCTGATAGTTGTCGGAATCCAACGACGATACCACGCGCATGCTTGCAGCTCCCTCGCGGTTCTCTCCCTTTTCCATGGTATCAAGATCCAGCTGGGACTTTACACTTAATACATAAGCCGGAACAAACTTCGCATAGATCGCAGCGGTTGATCCGTCACTTTTCATTTCCTTTGCTGTAGCTTCATCCAGCGGCTCAGCTCCATTGCCATCTTTGTACCATCCGCCAAATACATATCCTTCCATTCTGGGCGCTGTTCCTTTTCCGGCTTCTTGCCAGACTTTCTGAAACGTTCCCGTCATCTCTACATATTTTATTTCGTCTACATAATCATTCGCAGCTTCCGTCTTCATTGGCCTCTGCGCCATACCGGACACGCATAAAACCGCCGCCAGAAATCCAACCATTACTTTTTTGGTTAATTCCATTTTCTTTTTCCTTGCCATACTTTTTTCTCCTTTCATGTTAAAATCCAACTTTACCAGCCGCCCGATAAGTCGCTTGAATCATCACCTTCATTACTGCCAGTAGAGTAGTCACCACCGCTTACTGTTACAATGTCCATTTTCTTTAATTTAAAAAACTCCATTTCCGGTTCCACGTACTTCACTTCATTTTTCTCCTTTCAAACGTTATTTGCACACAATCTTTGCCGTCTGTTCAAATTCCACCGTCTCACCAGTGTCCATCCTTCAAGATAAAGTTGTCTTTTCTTTTTGCTGCTTACATCATCTCCTTTACTGTAATGGAACTGGTACAAATGCGTAGGAATCTCGGTATTGACTGCTTCTGCCGTTCTCCCAGGAACCGAGAAGCTCAAAGGAGTACGGGCCTACGCTCTTCGGTTCCTCCCGCATCTTCCCGTGATGAGGGCCTAAGAGATTGCGGTTGCCCACGATCAATTCTGTCACAATCTCATTCTCTCCGATTTTTGTATAGGGTGAAATGTCCAGACGGTTGTGATACAGCATGGTGCCGGCTTTTTGTCCGTTCACCCACACGGTCACTGTCTGAAAACGCCCCTGATACTCCAGCACCGCCTCCTGGTGTGACAGTGTCAGGCTTTGCTTCAACGTCATCTTCCCCGAGAAGAAAGGATATCCTTCCGTAACAATATTCTCCACCGTATCTGGCTGCCTGTCGATATAGAAATCCCGTCCCAGTAGGATCCCGGGTTCCTTTCCGGGTACAAATTCTTCCCCATATACGCCAAAGTCTCCCGCCAGATATATGGCCTCAAGCTCTGTGTCGTAGCACAGACAGTTGCGCAGAGATTCGGTGACATTTTCCCCAAACAGCGCGTAATATACATCCTCGCTCTGATAAAAAAGCAGCTGGCAGACAATCTCATTCTGCCCTTCCTTCACCCACCGGGTGATATCGCCTTTTAAAATCTGATGATCCCGTTCCCAGAGACCATTAAGTTCTACCGGATGCCCGTTTACGGCGAGCATGCGTTCCTGTCCTTTTTCCACGATCAACGCTATCTGCGGCGGAACTGTCCGCACCTGGAAAGAATATTTTACATAGATCGATCCCTCATAGTGCTCCTCCAACAGCTTCTGGAATATCCCCATGCAGGGGAGATGTTCGCTGTAATGAATACCATCCTTGGAATACTGCGCCTCATCCAGGGTCAGATAATTCTCCGTTGCAGATACCACCTGGGCCCTTCCCGGCAGGTGCACCACGGGCTTTGCCTGCTCTGCTTTTGCCATCTCTTTTGAAAACAAAAGGATACAGGACTCCCCAGCCGCCAGAGTGATCTCGGTCGGCACAATGACGGAGGTCATAGTTGTCATGTCCCATTGTTCAAAGGAACGGTATCCCTCCCGCAGCTCATAGGAAATCTTCTTCGCTTCCTCCCCATAGTTCTGTACAAACAGCAGCCACCTGTCCTTCCACCTCCGCAGGGTGGAATGCACCTGGCTTACCGGTTCCTTCAGCCGGTAGGGAAGCCATTCCGCCAGCTGTTCAAAGGTAGCATTACTGTCCAGATAAGAAAAGTCATACGGCTCGCCCTCCAGATACGATGGTTTTTCATCCATTAAGAGCAGCCTGCCCCCCTGCTCCACATATTGTCGAAGCAGCTTCTCCGTATGTGCGCCCACGCAATCGCAGGTAGGTATCACCAGATATTCATATTCACACTGGCCGCATCCAATCCTGTCTTCCCTTACAAAGCCATGACGCTCCAGCAACGTCTCGTCCAGAAAATGAAAGGGAATCTGGGCTCTGGCCAGCTGCTCCTGCTGATCGTAAAAGGATTTTTCCAGACCGCTGATCCCGAATCCTTCCGCAATGGAGGTATACTGGAACTCCAGATAGGCACTGCGCATAGGGTGCAGCATGGCAACCCTTACTTCCTCCTCCGCATTAGCCATCACATAACCAAGACGTGTATAGTAATCATTGAATTCTCGAAAATGCTCCTTTACCCAGGGATTGATGACTGAAAAGTGCGCCGGATGGTCCCTCTTCCGCTGCCCGTGCTCCGAGTAAGGAATCAGATGATGGCACATACGGTTTACTCCGCCTACATATTGAAAATCAGCAATTCGTCTCAGCTCCATGGGTGTCACATCCCAGCCGCAGCATCCAAACATCTCACTTATTACCTGTTTCTTCCCCATCTGTCTTGCGGCGCTGTCCACCTGCCGAAGTGGTATCTCATTGCCCACCGAACGATTCAGCCAATCAATTCCCGGCATATGCAGATATTCATAAAAGGGCATCACACCGGCGCAGCAGATCATTTGCATTCCCAGGGATACCTCCTCCACATAGTGCCCAGTGAAGCATACGTCATGCTCTTCACACCATTCATACACCTGCTGTGCAAATCCGGTGAGCATCAGCTGCTGCATGGTGTGCCAATAACGGTAACGAAAGCGGCGGTATCCCTTCTTCTTCACAAACAAAAGTCCCAGACTGTCAAACAAATCCTCACCGAAGCGTTCCCGAAATACCTCCGGCATCATCCTTGTGTAAGCAGTATTCCAGCGGTAATACTGGGGCTCATCCGTGAAAAATCCGGCAATATGACTGGAAAGCTGCTCTCCGTAGCGCTCTGCATACTTTTCATGGGTCTCTGCCAGAAATTGCTCCACCACCTCAGGATTCAGTATATCCGCGGTACAAGGCGAGATGTGCAGAAACAAGTTTAAGCATTCTCCCCCTTCCGGCTTCTTTATCCTCCTTAAGTCTTCCCCTTCCATGGAATAGCAAAGCCATGCCAGGGGATCATAAGTTCCAATGGTGTGAGTGATAAAGGCATCCCGGTTTTCTTCCTTCTTCAGAAGCTTCCCGCCGGCAAATCCGCTGGGCCACCCATTCTCGTCATATACCCAGGCTTTTATCCCACATTCTCCGGCTTTCCGGGCACAGGCGTCGATACATCGCATCCATTCCTC
>CABQGZ010000541.1 GCA_902463835.1 uncultured Lachnospiraceae bacterium | reverse complement strand
AGCCTGGACAGTCTGTCGCTGGTGACGCTGCTGGTAGAACTGGAGGAAGCCTTTGGTATCCAGCTTGACGAGGCGGATCTGAATCCCTTTGATCTGGAAACGGTCGGGGATGTGACGGCGTTGGTGGACAAGTACCTGGAGCGGGGAGGAGAAAGTCATGTATGAATATGAGAAGAAAGTACTGCTGACCCGGGCGGAGTATATGCTGCTTCGGGGAGCAGCGCAGGAGCCGGTAAAGGAATTTACACAGACAAACTATTATTATGACACCGAGGATCTGGCATGGAACCGCAAGGGCGTCACCTGTCGTATCCGTGAGAAGGCTGGGAAGTATATTGCCACCCGTAAGGATCATCGTCTGGGAGACTGGGATTACAGCTTTGAATCTTCCCGGGAGGCGGACGGTCCTTCCGACAGCCGGTTCTTTGATGGGATGGGGGTTGTACCCCAGGGAACTCTTGTCACAGAACGCCTGGTGTTGTATCAGGGAGACGGCGTGGAGGCCGTGCTGGACAAAAACATATATCTGGGGAAGGTGGACTATGAGATGGAGATTGAATATACGCCTGAGAGCAGAGACAGGGCGCAAAAGCTGCTTTCCCATTATGAGGAGATTGTACGTTTTTCTGTCCGGGAGTTCCGTGGTTTTACAGAGACAAAGTGGCGAAGTAAATCCGTACGCTTTTTCCAGTGGAAGAAGGCGGTGGCGGAACTATGACAGAAGCAGAGATCAGACAACGGATTGTGAACATGGCGGTGCAGCATCTTGGACGGAAAGCCTCGGATGGATCGCACAGGGAGATCATTGATATCTACAATGGCCAAAAGCCGCTTCCACGAGGATATAGAGTCAAATATACGGACGCCTGGTGTGCCGCGTTTGTCTCTTGCATTGCGATTCTGTGTGGCTGTACGGATATTATGTTTCCGGAATGCGGCTGCGGGGAGATGACAGAGCTCTACCGGAAGGCCGGACGCTGGCAGGAGAATGACGCCTATCGTCCTAAGCCTGGGGATATCGTTATGTATGACTGGAAGGATTCAGGAAAAGGAGATTGTACCGGATATCCGCGTCATGTGGGGATCATTGTGTCGGTCACCGGGAATACCATCAAGGTGATAGAGGGAAATAAGTCAAACGCGGTAGGGTATCGCGATATTGCGGTGGACGGACGGTATATCCGAGGGTATGGTCTGCCGGACTATGCAGGGAAGGCGGCAGTGACATCCGGCATGGCAGCAGATTCGGCAAGAAAAGTTGCCTATGCCAGGTCAAAGGCAAGGAATCTTGCAGGAACCTACATCGTGCAGGCATCAGACGGACTGAATCTGCGCTATGAACCGGGAAAGCTCACAAAGGATAACAGGATTCTGACAATCCCCAATGGAAGGAAAGTGGTTTGCTATGGCTATTACACTGCCGTGGATGGTGTGAACTGGCTGTTGGTGGCGTACCAGGGCAAAACGGGCTTCGTATCCGGGCGATATCTGGTGAAAATGTAGCGGATATCGGATTACAGAACGAGCGATACAAAATAGAGCGATCAAAATACGAAAGGATTGGAGATTATGAAAAAGGAGATTAAGATCACCATCGAAACGTCAGGAAAAAGGGCGGCTGACTATTATGAGGACGGCATACCGCCGCGTTACTTTATCACTGGAGATAAGCACCGGAATTTTGATGGTGTAAAACGTTTTTGCCGGGACATGGAGACCAGAAGGAAGGATGTGCTTATCATCCTGGGAGACACCGGTTTTAATTACTACGAAGACAAGCGGGACGACAAATTAAAGGCGGAAATTGCGAATCTGAATATCACTCTGTTCTGCCTGTATGGAAACAAGGAGTGCAGACCGGAACACGTGGGAACTTATGGAATTCGCAGTTTTTGCGGAGGAAAGGTCTACTATGAACCGAAATATCCCAATATCTTTTTTGCCATGGACGGGGAGATATACACCTTTGAGGGAAAAAAGTACATTGTGATGGGCGGCGCCCACAGTGTGGACAAGCTTCGCTGTCTGGAGGAGGATCGTCCGTTCTGGGAAGATGAGATGCCGGATGAGACGTTAAAGGCACGGTTTGAAGCCAATCTGGCAGCAGAGCAAAACCGGATCTATGGCATATTGACCCACACCTGTCCCATTGAGTATCTGCCTACAGAAATGTTTATGTCAACCAGACAGAATGCGGTGCTCAAACGAAAGCCAAAGAAAAAAATAAAGCGAAAAAAGTTGTTTAAACCGGATATCGATCGCGCCACAGAGGAGTGGCTGGGAGAGGTTGAAGCCAGGACGGATTACTGTGTGTGGTATTGCGGTCATTATCACATTGATAAGGAGATTGACAAGATTCATATGATGTGTAATGCAATCCGGCCGCTGCATCAAAGAGGTGGCAGTGATGAGTAATATGATATCCTATGTTCCGCCCATAGTCCTGGCATTCCTGGTTATTGGGTTGGGCTGTTATATCGGGAAGATCAAGGTGTGCCGCATGTCGCTGGATCTGGCGGGAGTGCTAATTCTTGCTGTTGCAGCAGGGGCGCTGCTGGTGGGAGCTGGTCTGGAGAAGGACGTGGCTCATAGTGCATCGCTGAAGACGTTTTTGAAAAACCTTTCCACCCTGGGGATGGCAATGTTCGTTTCAACCATTGGCTTGACGACGGGTTATTCCATGAACCGCAATTTTCGCATCCGGAATTTGTCGTATTTTTGTGCTGGAATTCTGGCTGTGCTTGCAGGCTTCGGAGTGATGAAAGGAATCGGAATGGTGGATCGTAAGATATCGCATTCCGCTTTGCTGGGGATCCTGTGTGGTTCGCTCACCAGTACGCCTGGTATGGCAGCAGCATGTGAAATGCGGGATGTTTTGGCGGAGGAAGTAATTCTTGGCTATGGATGTGCCTATGTGTTTGGCGTCGTATTTGTGGTGCTGTTTGTTCAGCTGCTAATGCGGAAAGAGAAGAACATGTGTCTCGGGAGTATCACACCGGAGAAGAATCGTGTGAATACGAAAGCAGCATGTACGGAGTCACTCACACAGATCGGGGCGGCAGTGGCACTGGGCACAATTCTCGGCAATCTTCCGCTTCCTATGGGAGCGTCGTTGGGGGCCACGGGTGGGATGCTCTGTACGGGGATCCTTGAAGGAATGCTGGTGCGGCGGATAGAGCCCCATAGAGTCCCGGATTCCCAAAGCATGTCTCTGTATCGCAATACCGGGCTGGTATTTTTCTTTGCCGGTTCCGGTATTCCCGCCGGTATGCAGTTTGGGGAAGCCTTTGAGGTCAGGTGGCTTCTGTACGGAATGCTCCTGACGCTGGTTCCAATTTTAACATGTTATATCTGGGGGAAGCTGCAAAAGCTTTGTAATGCAAGAACAGCATGCGTCGTTGCCGGTGGAATGACCAGCACGCCGGCAATGGGTGTGCTTCTGGAAATGGAAGGGGAGATGGA
>CABQGZ010000540.1 GCA_902463835.1 uncultured Lachnospiraceae bacterium | reverse complement strand
GTTCATTATCATGACGAATATGCACCTTACCAATAGCTTAAATGCGTTTATGCTGTTGCAGCTGTTTAATGCTTTTGCCATTTTTATGATGCGGCAGAAGATGATGACAATCAACGATGCCTATATTGAAGCTGCTGTTATTGATGGCGCGAGCATGTGGCGCATTTTTTTCAAAATCATACTGCCCATGAGCGGAAGCGCTATTGCAACGCTGGCTATCCTTGCGTTTATGGACATGTGGAATGATTACCTGCTGCCGTTGGTTTTGCTGAGCGAAAGAAGCAAATTTACGCTTCCGCTGCTGCTGAGCACATTGTCCGGCCAGTACAAGAATCAGTACAACCTGACAATGGCTGGCGCACTGATTTCGATTATTCCGATTCTGATCGTTTATATTTTTGCGCAGAAGTATTTCAAAGAAGGCCTTACGGTTGGCGGCGTGAAAGGATAAAAGCATATGATTGAGTGGGAGCCTAATAAGAACGATGCCAATCTGAACATACCAGTAGAAGGTCAGGTGGCTTCTATATGCTGGAATGAACAGACAAAACTGCTCACCATGAGTCTTGCGTATTCAGCGGTTTATGGAATGGGTGAACGGTATAACGGACTCAACCAGAATGACCGTATCGTGAAAATCGAGGTGGAAGAAAAATTCTGTAATCAAGGGGATAAAAGCTATTGCCCTTCACCATTCTTTTTCACGGATACAGGGTTCTCTTTCTGTACATTGTCTGGTGGCACATTGATATTCGATTTCACACAGAAAAACGTCATAGCGGTTCATGCGCCCGGCAATTGTAAGTTTATATTCAACGCAGGAACGCCTGAAAAACTAATTTCTGAGTATATGTCTTTGTCCGGGCCTGCGATTCTTCCGCCTGACTGGGTCTTCGGGCCGTGGATCTCTGCAAACCATTGGAATACGCAAAAGGAAACGGAAAAGCAGATTGAACTTCTGAAGAAGTATCAATTCCCGGCTACCGTGCTGGTTCTTGAAGCATGGAGCGATGAAGCAACCTTTTACATTTTTAATGGTGCCAAATATAAGGAAAAGCCGAACGGAGAGCCTTTTGCAGTAGGTGACTTTGACTATTCGGAAAGCGCCTATTGGCCGAACCCGCAAGAAATGATTGAAAAGCTGCATAAGGCAGGACTTCATCTGGTGCTTTGGCAGGTTCCGGTGTATAAGCAGCAAGGCGATGATGAAATCAGAAATCATCAAAATGATTTGGATCGGGAGGATGCAGTAAAACACTCCCTGTGTATTCATAACTTGGATGGGACACCCTATAAAATTCCGGAAGGGCATTGGTTCTCCGGCTCGATGATCCCTGATTTTACAAATCCTGAAACTTGCAAAACATGGTTCGGGAAAAGACAGTACCTGCTTGACATGGGCGTAGATGGATTCAAAACCGATGGCGGCGAATTTGTTTGCACAGATGAAGTCTCCTTTTATGACGGCAGTACGGGCAAGGAAAGCCGCAACTGCTATCCACAGCAATACACGAAGGCATATACCAAATTTTTGGGCAATAATCATGTTCTTTTCAGCCGTGCAGGCTACATGGGACAGCACACAACACCGTGCCATTGGGGCGGGGATCAGCAGTCCACAAATGATGAACTGCGGCATGTCCTTTCCGCAGGGCTTAGTGCAGCTTTAAGCGGCATTCTGTTCTGGGGATTTGATCTTGCCGGGTTTGCAGGCCCGCTTCCGACGTTGGACCTCTACCGCCGTGCAACGATGCTGGCGTGTTTTACGCCAATTATGCAATGGCATTCTGAACCCGATGGCGGTCAGTTCAAAGAATTGATGCCTGGCGGCGAGGGAAACAATGAACGCAGCCCGTGGAATATGGCAACAGTCTATAATTCTCCTGAATTCGTGACAGAGATGCGTTTTTGGCATTGGCTCAGAATGAATTTGCAGCCCTATTTGACGGCAACTGCATTCATGTGTGCAGCAGACAAAGTCCCAATGATGCGTCCCCTTGTGTACGAATGGCCGCAGGACAAAGCCGTTCACCAAGTTGAAGACGAATTCCTTCTGGGGGATGCTATCCTTGTTGCACCTCTGCTGGAAGAAAACCAGACTACAAGAGAAGTCTATTTGCCGGAGGGCGAGTGGTACTCCTTTTTTACGGGGAAATGCTATCATGGCTGCCAGACAATTTCTACGACGGCAGATATGAAATTCCCTGTTTTTATCCGCGGCGGCTATGCAGTTCCTCTGCATGCTGATGGCATGGATTTACTTGGCAATCCAGTTTCTCAGAATCTAAATTCTAAACTGATTTTGCTTGTCGCTGGATCGGCAGGCAAAAGTACTTTCACCACAAATAAGTCGGTTCTTACCTGCGAGTGGAAAAACGAAAAGGTCCGCGTGGAAGGAACTGGAGCAGAAACCGTTCAAATTCACCATTTTTGCTGACCGCAAGAGGCTTTAGCACACAGCAAGAGGCTGTTTATTTGCAGTCAAAAGGATTTGCCTATGAACGCTATTATTTTCGATTTAGATGGTGTTCTGTGCCATACAGATGAATATCACTATATGGCATGGAAAGCCATAGCTGATGAATTGCATATTCCTTTTAATAGAGAAGTCAATAACCAGCTGAGAGGCGTTTCGAGGATGGAAAGTCTCGAACTAATCCTGCGCAATTCACCAGTCCGTTATAGCGAGCAGGAAAAATTTCTGCTTGCGGAAAAGAAAAACAATATCTACAGAGAACTGCTACAAAATATAACTTCAAAGGATTTGGCAGATGGCGCGTGGGCAGTGCTGGAAAAGCTGCATGCCATCCACATCCCGCTGGCTATCGGCTCTTCAAGTAAGAATACACCGCTTATTGTAGAAAAACTCGGGATTGGAAAGTTCTTTGATGCTATTGTAGATGGAAATCAAATTTCACATTCAAAACCAGATCCGGAGGTCTTTTTGCTGGCGGCAGAAAAGCTGCACCAGAAGCCAAGTGATTGCCTTGTCGTTGAAGATGCAGAGGCAGGTGTGAAAGCCGCCCTCAATGGGGGCTTTCTGGTGGCTGGAATCGGGCCAGCAAAAGATTGCCCGAACGTCAATTATCCGCTTCTATCCTTAAGTGAACTTCTTGCAGTAGAGGGCCATCCAGCCTGATGGAAAACTAAATAAAAGGTGATGATAAAAGAGCCTGCATTCTGAAGTCCAGTTGGACTTGGATGCAGGCCTCTTTTTTGTTATAAGTTATTTTTCCGTTTTGCGTTTCTTTCAAGTGATGAGCTATATGATTTGCAGTATAAAAAGCGCACACAGTAGCTCACACTGTGTGCGCTCTTTTGTGCTAGAAATTATTTATAAAAAACTGTACCCTAGAAGAACGTTAGTAAAGAGAAATAGGAAAATTACCATGTACCATACAGAGCCATGCCAGAGGCCAAGGAATAGTTGACGCAGGCAATATCAAAATCGAATACGCCGTTGCAGTTGGAGTTACG
>CABQGZ010000539.1 GCA_902463835.1 uncultured Lachnospiraceae bacterium | reverse complement strand
GTCTTGCGCGGACATTCTCCATGAACTCGGCAAACTGTACTTCATCCATCAGCGTGTATTCGTTGTACTTGAAGGTCTCGCGGTTCGTATTGAATTTGAAAGCAGCAACGACCTCATATTTGCCGAGGTTGGAGAGCGTGTCAAAGGCAATCTCCGGATGCTCCTTGCAGAAGTCAGCATCGGTGTATTTGCATAGATCGGCAAACATAGAGCCGTCGTTCATGTGGTGCCCATAAATCACAAGATTGTTGCTGATCCCGGTCATGCAGGCCTCGTCGATGTACGGAACACCGTAGTCGCTGTATGATTTATCAAAGCTGCGCTTCAGATAGAAGTCCGGCTTGTTCGGGGTCTGCATGACAGGGTAGTTAACATTCGTACCATCGATCTTGATCCATCCGATAAAGTCGTTGTTCTGCGCAAACAGCGCCGCATACTTTTCACGGGCCAGCGCCGCCTCTGCTGCCGCCAGTTCTTCTTCGTTCAGGCCGGATTCCTCCGCTTCGGTGTCCTTCTGCGGCTCGTCGATTTCCGTAATCAGGTTTGTCAGATTGTCAAATGCCACCTTGCTGTTCTTTGCATTAAGATACTGATGCGTAAACATGGCACTGCAAAAGATCGCAGTCGCGCCGAGCACGGAAATGGCGATGATTCCAAGGGTTTTCTTTTTCATTTTGTATTCCTCCCAAAAGAATGGAGGACGGGGTTAATCCCGTCCTCTTGCAAATTTGCCCTCACCGGGGCGCGTGGTCATAAGCTGATAGAGCTTGGTGTTCTGCGGGAACCGATTGATGAAGGGTACCAGCGCAGAGCCGTATTTAATCAGTCCGCAGCCGGCGTCGGCATTGGTGATATAGCTCATCTGCTCATTGGAGATGTTCAGCAGCTTGGCAAGCTGCCCTCTGTCGGAGGCAGCCTGATTCAGCATGACCACAAATTCCGAGTTGGAAAGCATGGTGCTGGCCTGAACAGAATCCAGCAGATACTCCACATTCTGCGTGATTGCCGTGGGGTATGCGTTGCGCTTACGGAACTGCCGCCATGCGGAGTTGAAGAACTGCGCCGAGAACTCGTTCTCGAACACCACATGGAACTCGTCAATAAAGACATGGGTGCGCTTGCCCTTCTTCCAGTTCAGCGTCACACGGTTGAGCATGGTGTCCGTGATCACCAGCAGGCCGGTGGGCTTGAGCTGGGAACCGAGGCCGTGAATATCGAACACCACGACACGCTTGTCGAGGTTCACATTGGACTGCTTGCCGAAGATGTCCAGAGAACCGGTGGTATAGAGCTCAAGGGACAGCGCGATCTGCTTCGCTTCAGGCTCAGGCTGCTCCAGCAGCATATCGCGGAGGGTGCAGAGAGTGGGGATCGTCCCGGTGTCCGCCGCATTGCGGTACACATTGGTGATGCAGCGGTCGATGATAGACTTGTGCTGCGGGCCGACGCCCTTCTTGTCGATCTGCTCGATCAGAGACATGATGAACTCAGACTTTACAACAATGGGGTTGTTTTCACCGTACCCGTCCACCATATACATGGCGTTCAATCTGTCTCTGCCGCCGGCAGACACACGGATCACCGAGCCGAGATCGCCCATGGCTTCAATAAGCGGCGCGTATTCTCCCTCGGGGTCACAGATCAGAATATCATCGTTGGTGTTCAGAATGAGGAAAGTGATCAATTCCTTTGCCGAGAACGACTTACCGGAACCGGGAACGCCCAGCAGAAAAGCGGACTGGTTCAGAAGATTTGCCTTATTGCACATGATGAGATTGTGGGAAATGGCATTTTCACCGAAGTAAATGCCGCCCTTATCCATGATCTCCTGCACCTTGAAAGGCATCAGCACCGCAAGGCTCTCCGTGGTGAGAGTTCGGAAGGCATTGATTTTTCGCGTACCGATGGGGAGCACCGTATTCAGTCCATCCGTCTGCTGATACTTCAGCGTCGCCATCTGGCACATGTGCTTTCTCGCCGTAGACAGCACCGTTTCCGTATCCAGATCCAGCTGCTCCTTGGTGTCTGCGGTAATTACCATTGTGACCACCGCAAACATCATGCGCTGGTCACGGGTAGTCAGGTCGTCCAAAAACTCCTTGGATTCCTTGCGCTGAAGCTCCATGTCGTAGGGAACCACAGCGGAGAAGTTGTTGTTCTGATTCTGCCTTCTCTGCCAGCCGGTGATGTTCGTTTCCACGCCCAGCAAGAGGCGCTCCACCTCACGGACGGCTTCATCGGTGGGAATGGGAATCACATCAATGGACAGCATGAGATTGCGGTTTAGCTCGGTTAGCTCCGAGAACATGCTGTCCTTGATATAGCTGGCGTAGTCCTTGAGGAAAAGCACTCTGGCATATTTCTCGCCCAGCTTGATATGATCCGCAGCACGCTCTATGCTGTCCGGGCAGATGTAGTCACGGAAATCATGCCCCAGACGCGCCTTCCGGTTCATATCAAACGAGAATGCCACCTCATCACCGGGGCGATAAAAGTCGTGGAGAATGCGCAGCCGCTCAACGGCGTTCAGGGGCACACACTTGGAACCCAAATTTGCGAAATGGGCGGTCAAATCCGCTCCAATTCTCGCAAAATATGCCCGTGCTTCCTCAATGTCCTTCTTGGCCACGGTAATGGTAATATACTTTTCCTGCGTAATGCCGTTTGCTCCCGTCGCCTTGTCCAAGAGCATGTCATTATACTCCTTGCGGTACTCATCCAGCCCGTCCTGCTTCATGGGCATCAGGATGGATTCCTCAAAATCCGACCTGTTCAGCCTGTGATTGTTGATGGTGATCTTCGTGGTAGCTCCGCTGTCCAAGCTGTTCAGAAGCTCCGAGTATGTCAGAAACATGCTCTCTTTATCCTCACGGCTTGCCACCAGATAGTTGATGTCCGAGAATCGGAAGGACTTAGAGAACTTATTCCCAACCTTGAAAATGCCATCCGGCCAGATGTTCTTGATCGGAATAATGTCCTGCACTTTTCTCGGAACCTTAAACTTTTCCTTGTCCTGTGCAAGGATCGCTTTGATACTCTTAATCATTGTGCTTGGAAACCTCCTTTTCGCGTTCATCGATAGCGTCCTTCAACGCCTCGTAGTAGATATTCACCGGCTCGAACTTGATCTGCTTGGGCTCCAGCATTTCGCTGCGGAGCCAAGCCCACACAAATTGCTCTGCGGTCATGCCGTTGTAGTTCACAAAGCCCATTGCTGCAAAGGGAGCGGCACCGAGGATGCACATCCACGAAACCGTCTCCGTCCCCACATAGGGCTTCAAAACAAAGTACAAAAGCACCGCAACGCCAACAGCCAGTAAAGAAAAAACGAACTGTCTGAGGGACAGTCCGAAAAACATAGACTCGGTATAGTTCCGAATCTCTCTATTGATTTTGACCTCCAAGAGGATACCTCCTTCTGTTTCAGATAAGAAAAACGCCCTCCTTTTGGAAGGCGCCAAAGTCTTGTGTAGGGAAC
>CABQGZ010000538.1 GCA_902463835.1 uncultured Lachnospiraceae bacterium | reverse complement strand
CTTGCCGAAGTTTCGCGTATTGCAAGCAGCCTATGAACTTGGAATACTAGAAGCTATCCAACGCGGCAACCCGATTTCAACAGATGACAGGCTGAAAATCACGACAGGTCTTGTCAGCCAGTATGCCATGCTGGAAAACGCAGCTAAGAATGCTATTGATTATTGGCAAGACAGCGTTGATGCAGATATTCTTTATCGTGCACTTAATGATGCTGACGAGTGCAGAGAATCTCGCATAAATTCCGCTGAATCTATGACACAACCCGCAATGCCGATAAAGCCACAACAGGATCCATCTGGAAATTTGATCAAGATAAAATCAATTTCGCAGGATTCTATTCGCATGGGCATTCGGCTTCAATGGGAAAAACAATCGGAAATCGAATGCTATGAAATCTGGCGGGCAAAAGAATCAGAGCAGCCTGTCAAAATCAAGGAAGGTTCTTTCCCTATTCCACGGTATCAGGATTACGATGTGGAAGCTAACTGCTGCTATACTTATGCAATCCGGGGATTGAATGAATCCGGAAAAGATATTGCACATTCCGCAGATATTCAGCTGATTGCCCCAAGCAAGCCACCTGTATTTCAAATTCGAGAGTTGCAGTTTACCTTTTCTGGCCTCCAACTCAAATGGAGTATGCTTTTTGAATCAGAAAAATATATTGTCCAGAAATACTCGGATGTCTATGGATGGACAACTCTTGCGGAGCTTCCTGTGGAACAGACTATGTATCTGGATGCTGCCGCTCAGGGTGGAAAGACAATTAAATATAAAATCCGGTGTGTCTGTAAAAATGGCACCGCGATAGAAACCGCTGAAATTGAATTGAATTTATAAAGGAGCCAGACTACTATGAATCTAAACCTGTTGGTGTCAATTATAATTTATGCACTCATGGCGTTTTTTGTTGGATGTGGATTCTACCATATTGTCAATCTATCAAAATATCAGAAGGACTTTGCATTAATAGGGAAAAGAATTAAAACCGATGCCCAGGCTGTTATTGATTTACAGGAGTATCTTGACGGAACGACTAGCGAGCAAAACAAATTATTTCAGTCTGATAAATTAAACGCCAAACTTGAAGAGTATCGAGCTGCGTATCAGCGAACAAAAAGCACTAGTTTTGCGGCTCCTTTTGTCGATATTACAGATTTCTTTAACGGGGAATTCTTAGACGAATTGGGACACACCGGATTCTGTGAATTGGTTCCCGGAACTATGACTGGCCTTGGAATTTTAGGAACCTTTGTTGGCTTAGTTCTCGGTGTTGGTGGATTTGACACATCCACTACAGATGCTGTTATGGTTAGTATCACCCACCTTCTTGGTGGCATGAGTACAGCTTTTTTGACAAGTATTGTTGGTGTGCTACTATCTCTTGCGTTTTCACATATCT
The DNA here is from genome assembly GCA_902463835.1 of uncultured Lachnospiraceae bacterium. Taxonomy (GTDB): domain Bacteria; phylum Bacillota; class Clostridia; order Lachnospirales; family Lachnospiraceae; genus 14-2. The sequence goes on along the minus strand of CABQGZ010000538.1, from coordinate 2,076 downwards.
ATAAAAAGTACGTCGACAGCACAAATCAAAGCCTTGAAGATTTTGTAACTGCATTCCATGACAAGAATCTAGATGGCTCTTCCAGTAATGCCGAAAACCAGCTTTTGGGTTACCAACAGCAGCAGACCGAGTTGATGAAAAACTTTGCTACCGTCGTTTCGGAAGCTGTCAGCACCTCTATCGCTAATACCATGCGTACCGAGCTGGTTCCGATTTTCGATGAAATGAAGTCTACTGTTAAAGAGTTCAGCGAAATTGCAAGCCAGCAGCAGAAAGATGGCCTGAATCAGGTCGTGCAGGAATTTATTCGCTGCATGAACGAATCCCTGCGTGGGCAGTTTGATGAACTGGCCGCAACGATTCAGAAAACTTGCGAATGGCAGAAAGCGTCCACCGAGCAAATGCAAAAAATTGTGGATAGCATTTGCGATACATCGAACGAAATTGAAAAAGTCAATGCCGTTTCCCATCAGACCGTTGAAGAAATGAACTGTTTTGTCACGCTTCTGAAGGAGTATCAGGAAAAACTCCATTCTGAAGCAGAACTCATTCAGCAGCAGATTGCTAACAGCAATGAAATTAGCGAACGGCAGGCCAATTATCTGGATAAACTGGTGGAGAGCGAAAGCCGCGTTGCTGATTTGGCAGACAACGTGAAAAAAGAAGCAGATGCTGCACAGCGGGCCGTTGATATGCTGTCGGACCACTGCAAAGATCAGATCAGTGGTATTGTGGATGCTGCCAAGCAAGATATGGACGCTCTGGCCGCATCTACAAAGGTTTTGACAGAGGCTAGCCATTCGCAGATGGAAACGCTGGCACAGACTGCTGAAAGCGAAATGCAGTTGCTGTCCAACACTGCCGCCCAACTGAGCGAAGAAAACCACAAACAGCTGATGGAACTGACGAAGGCATCCTCTGAGCAGATGTCTGTGATTTCCGAGGCGGCAAATAATGTGATGCAAAATAGCAAGCAGCAGATTGAGGAAGCAATCAAGGCAACACAGGCACAGTCGGATGCTTTGATGCAGGCTACCAATGACTTCTCCGACTTTGTACAACAAGAGCACAAAAAATTGGTAGAAGCTGTGGACAAAGAAGTGTCTGGTCTGTCCAATTTTGCAAATCAGACTACAACTGAACTGCATTCTGCAACGACAGGTATGGAGAATGCTGCAAAGCTGCTAGATAAGAATTTGGACAATGCTCTCGACAGTACCTTCAAATCGTTTGATGGTTACCTAAGTGATATTTCGCAGCATTTGAGCGGAACAATTGTTGATATCCGTGATACGACGGATAGAATGATGCTTGCTATCCGTGACTCTCAAAAGCAGTATAAAACTGTCCTCGATAGCCTAACCAGTGAGACCCAGAGCTATCTGGATGCAATGGTAAAGCTGACAGCACTGGTTGAACAAAAGGCTCCTGCTGTGGCTGATGAAGAAGGGAATCGTCAATGAGACGCTATACCAAACGAAATAAAAACGGCGAAAAGCTGAATTTCTGGCTTTCCTATTCCGATATGATGGCGGCATTACTGCTGGTCTTTATTCTGATTCTGTCCTGTACCCTGCTGGAAACCCGTGCAACCTATGAAGCAAAGCAGGCCGAGCTGGAAGAAAAAGAACAGATTATTCTGAATCAGCAGTCGCAAATTGATACGATTGTGGGTGTTCGTGGAGATCTGATTGATGCCCTGAGCAAAGAGTTCTCTGGTAACGACCTTTCCGTCAAGGTGGATGCACAGTCTGGCGCAATCACTTTTGATTCAACGCTGCTCTTTGGCTACAACGATGACAAACTTCAGGATTCCGGCAAGACCTTTCTGTCAGAGTTTTTGCCGAAATACTTTTCTGTTCTGCTGGGCAAGGACTTTTCACCGTATGTCGCTGAAATCATCATTGAAGGACATACCGACACAGATGGCGGTTATATGTACAACCTTCAATTATCACAGAACCGCGCATTTGCAGTCGTGTCCTATTGTCTGGATGAAAACAACCATTGTCTTGCGGACATCCAGTTAGAAGAACTGCGTGTTTTGCTGACCGCAAATGGACGTTCATGGAGTGC
>CABQGZ010000537.1 GCA_902463835.1 uncultured Lachnospiraceae bacterium | reverse complement strand
TCTGATAATCAAAAAATCTCCACGCGCCAGATCCAGAGGCTGTTGATCTTAGATCTCTTCGGCGCCAGCAGTCTGCTGCTGCCCGGACTGCTGGCCAGAACCGTGGGAACGGATGGCGTTTTTTGTATCGCCGCGGCAGCCCTCCTGTCCGTGCTGTATCTGGGGCTTTTGGGCAAGGTGGTAAAGGGAATGAAGGGCGGGTATTATGACCACATCAAAGGGCTGCTGGGAAGCTTTGTGGGTGATATCATCATGGTCTTTTATCTGATCTTTTTTGTACTGCTGTCATCGTTTATCCTGAATCAGCTGGCAGGGCTGGTACAGGCATGGCTGCTGCCGAAGGGATCTTACGGATGGGTATGCTTTCTGGTACTATTGTTGGCAGCTTACGCCAGTATGCGGGGAATCGAAGGGCGCGCCCGGGTCTATGAGATCCTGTTCTGGTTTCTGCTGGCGCCTTTGCTCCTGATGCTTGTGCTGGCGGCCCGGGGGGTGAACGCCGATTACTGGACGCCGATTGCTATGAGTGGCGGCGGCAGCTTCGCGGAAGGAACGCTTTGGGCGGTGATTTTTTCCCTGCCAGTATGCTTTATTCTGTTTCTTAGGCCCTACTGCGCAAGCCCCGGGAAGCTTAAGGGGGCCGCAAAGGGCGCTGTCCTGGCGGCGACTGTGCTGAATGTGATTGTTTACATGATTCTTCTGGGGAATTTTCAGGTGAAGACGGTGGAGGTGTTAAAGCGTCCAGTGATTACGCTGATGAGTATGGTGAAGCTGCCGGGAGGCTTTTTTACCAGGCTGGACGCCTTTATGACGGCAATCTGGTTTTTCTCCCTGTTTGCGCTGATGAATACGGGGGTATTTCACGGAAGCCTGATACTGAAGGGATTTTTTCATGAGAAAAAGACGCATTATGGACTGCTGGCGGTGGCAGTGCTGGTATTTGCGGCGGCCCGGTGGTTCTTCAACTATCCAGGCACCGATGAGCTGTACGCAGGATATTTGAAATATGTTGCGCTGCCGGTGCTTGTGCTGATACCGGTCTTGCTGTGGATCGTGGCAGGCATACGAGGGAAGGGGGCAAAACGAGGTGAAAAGCATACAGATGCATGAGGAAGAAAGGGCGCAAAGTATGATGGCAGATAAACGGTGTAGAGAGGGAAAACGTGAAAAGAATAGGGGATGGATATGTGTAGGAGTATTACTTTTGTCAGCCTTATTCCTAAGCGCTTGCAGTGGGCGAGAGCTTGAGGACAAGAGCTTTCCCCTTGCCATCGGAATCGACCGGAATCAGGAGGGGATGGCGTTGTCCTTTGATTTTCCGCTTCTTGAGGACAGCGAGGAGAACAAGAATCCCAGCGGGAAATCCGTGAACTTTTCCGTGGAGGCAGGAGCTTACTATGAGGCTCAGAAGGCCTATGAGAATAACACCAACAAGGTGCTGGACTACAACCATCTGAAAGCTATACTCATCGGGGAAAAGTTTCTTGCTGATCCGGAGGAACTGCGGAATCTTCTGGCCTGGCTGGAGCAGGAGGAGGTGATAGCCAGGAATACGTATCTGTTTGTGGCCAAGGAGCAGGCGTCTGAGATTCTCACTCTGACGGAGGAGACGGGGGGATCGGTGGGGGAGTATCTGGAGCAGATGCTAAAGACCCAGGAGGATTTTAAGGAAAATAAGATTATGACCATCGGGGATCTGATGAATCAGTGGCACAATCAAAATGAACTTCTGCTGCTTCCCGTTCTGACCAACAATGGAGAGGTACCTTCCGTGACGGAGTATGCCGTCCTGGATGCTTTTTCTTATCAGGGGAACATCACGGTGGAGGAGGCTATGAAAGCCTTCCTGTGCCAGGGACTGTTGGAGCGCTTCACCTGCCGGCTGGAGGGCGGGGAGGTGGTTGAGATTCAGAATATCGGTGTTAAATGCGGGATTGATGGCAGTGGAGATCGCGTTACAGTTCGTATGGATCTATCTGGGCAGGCAAAGGTAAAGCAGGCGGGACTAGAGAAAAATGTGACAAGTGCGCAGCTGAAAAAGCAGCTGGATCAACAACTGGAGGAATCCATGGAGGTTACAGCAGTGGTGCTGGAGAGGGAGCCGGGCATTGATATCACCAACAGCTTTGTGAAGCTGGGGGGCTATGCCCGCGGGTTGTATGAGCAGTATCAGGGGGACTACGCGGGATATCAGGAGCATCTGGGCTATGATTTTTCTGTGGATATGAAGATTGTGGAGGAGTGACCGATTGTTGCGCCTTTTAACAGAACTCCTTTGCCTGGAGATGGTAAAAGGAGTTCTTTTTCGAAAAATATGTGAATAAAAGCAGTCCTTTTCGGAAATACTCTCCACAACAAGAAAAATGGGAGGCATTCACATGGACAAGAAATGGAAAAAAATAATAAGACAAGGGGCGGTATGTATTTCCTTTGCGGTGATCGGAGCCGTTGCCTTTTTGCAATATCGGCAGGAACGGCTGGCAGAGAGTCTGTCAGAGAAAGTGCTTCGCTTCCACGTGCTGGCAAACAGCGACAGCAAGGAAGACCAGGCATTAAAGCTCAAGGTGCGGGATGCGATAGGCGTTTATATGCAGCAGGAAATGAAAGAGGCATCGAATCTTCCAGCAAGCCGTCGGATTATTCGGGAAGATATGGACGGTATCGTACATACCGCAGAGTCTGTCATTGCTGCGGAAGGCTATTCCTATGGGGTATCCGCTTCTCTGGCAAGGGTAGACTTCCCCAGGAAAATCTACGGAAGCTACACCTTCCCTCCGGGGAACTATGAGGCGTTACAGGTATCCATCGGCCAGGGAAAAGGAAGAAACTGGTGGTGCGTCATGTATCCCAACATGTGCTTTTTCGACAGTGTGTACGAGGAAGAGAATGAGGCGGCGGTGGAATCTCTGCAAAATACATTGACGGAGGAGGAATATACTGCTATCATGGAAAGCGGCGATTATGAAATCGCATATAAGCTGCTGGATTTCCTAAACTAGTTGCATATTTCCCCTAAAAAGGTTATAATTATCTACACGACACAATTGGAGAATATATTATGAGCCAATCATTTGATAATAGAAAATACGCCCCTATCGGGGTGTTTGATTCCGGCGTGGGCGGACTGACCGTAGCCCGCGAGATCATGCGGCAGCTGCCGAAGGAGCGCATCGTTTACTTCGGCGATACCGCCCGTCTGCCCTACGGCAGCAAGTCCAAGGAGACCATCACCCGCTATTCCCGGCAGATTATCCATTTCCTGCTGACAAAAGAGGTAAAGGCCATTGTTGTAGCCTGCAACACAGCCAGTGCTTTTGCCTTGGATCAGGTGCAGCCGGAGCTGTCCATTCCCATTATCGGCGTGGTAAAGCCCGGGGCAAAGGTGGCGGCTGAAACTACCAGAAACGGTAAGATCGGCGTCATCGGCACGGAGGGAACCATTGGAAGCCAGATCTATACGAAGACGATTCAGAGTCACAATCC
>CABQGZ010000536.1 GCA_902463835.1 uncultured Lachnospiraceae bacterium | reverse complement strand
ATTCTCACTTATCCTTTCCTTCGTTTGCAGCCGTTTGGCCGTGCCATTCGAAAAAGCCCTCTTTAGTTGCTTCCGATTCCTTCGTCCAGGCTGGCCCCTGTCAGCTTGTTGACCAGGGTGTTGAAGATCAGTATGGTCACGATCAGAATCAGGTTGATGGCGCTGGAGAACGCGTAAAGTCCCATCTCGTCAAAGTAGTCCAGTGTGGTCGCCAGGATAAAGCCCTGGGTACACAGCAGCAGGAACAGGGACAGCTCTCTTAAACATGTCATAAAGGGCAGCATATACCCGCTGATGATAGCCGATTTCTGGATCGGAATGATGATGCAAAACATCCGCTTACGCCAGGGCAGATCCTGGATGATGGCCGCCTCCTCGATCTCCCCGCTCAGCTGAAGCATGGAGTTCAGCGCGCTTCTGCTGGCAAATGGTATGTATTTTACTGTTCCCACGATAATCAATAAAAGGTAGGTATTGAACAGATTGATATGCTCGTTGGAAAACAGGATGAAAAACGCGGCGCCCACGGCAATGGACGGCATCAGGTAGGGCAGAAATGCCATACTGTTCACATAGCTTGCCCACTTGCTTCTCCTGTTCTTGGACACGGCGTAGCCGATCAGCGTTCCGATGGTACCGGCGATCAGCGCACAGCACAAGGATACCAGCAGCGTTCCTGCAAAGGCATGCCAGATGGTGGAATTAAACAGGATTCCCTGCTGCCCATACATGCCGTTCTCTGTGATGTTCTCGTTGGTCAGCCACCACTTGGTGGTCAGATTACTCAGATCCCCCGTGTAGAGGAAGCTGTAATCTCCGGGATTGGGCAGGAAGGTCTCCAGCGCGAAGGAGAGTATCGGGAAGATACTGGTGAAGAACGTCAGCACAACCATCACGATGGCTATAACGTATTTTCCCAGCTTTCCCAGATTGATCTTTGTCAGCTGTCCTGATTTTCCGGTGACGGTGGTATAATTTTTCCTGCTCTTTAAGCTCCACTGGTTCACTGCCAGGATCGCCACGCCGAATACCATCATCACGATCGCCAGAATACTGGCCTCCCCGGTGTATTTGGAGTTCATGGAGATGTACTTGGTGGACAGTGTGGTAAGTCCCAGATAATGGGGCACCGGATAGCTTCCCATGGCGCTTCCGAACACCAGCAGGATGGTGGAGAGAATGGCAGGCTTGATCATGGGCAGGGTCACCCGGAACATGGTCTTTAACCGGGGCGTGTCCAGAATCGTGGCTGCTTCCTCCAGGTTGGCGTCCATATTCCGGAAAATACCGCCGATCAGGATATAGGCGAAGGGTGCGTAGTGCAGGCCCAGCACAATGGCGCTGGGGATCAGACCCTGGCACAGCCACTTTGGCGCGTAGATTCCAAAAAGGGACGCCAGCAGTCCGTCGGAGGTTCCCACCACACGGTTGCTGTTAAAAAGATTCTGCCACACCACGGCCAGCGTCCACTGGGGCATGATGTAGGGAAAAATGAAGATGGAACTCAAATATTTTTTGAACCGCAGATTGGTTCTTGTCACCAAAAATGCAAATGTTCCGCCATATAAAATGGAAATAAGGCAAGTCAACACTGCCAAAAACAGTGTGTTTCCCAGAGGTCTCCACAGATTGCTCACCGCCTGTCTGCTGGTGAACAGATCCACATAGTTTGCCGCGGAATACCCATCCGGCCTTCCGGTGAGATAGGCGTCGATGGTTCCCGGATGAATGGCGAAGGTGTCCTTCACGATCGCCACAACAGGGGCAACCGTCGTGAAGGTCAACACGATTCCAAACAACAGAAGAATGAGATTCTGGGGCTTTGAGAAAAAGGTCTTTACCTTATTTGCAACTATGGCTTTCTGGTTGGATGTTGTCTTTGCTCTCACCATAATCGTCTCCTTTTGTGCCGGGCCGCCACAAACGGGCAGCCCTAATGCTTCTGCGTTACTCAGATGCGCCCTCACTGTATTTTGTCTGCAGCTCGATCCAGTTTCCAACTGTAAAGTCTACGGATGCGCAGTAGTCCGGATCCTCCAGTACCAGCTCTCCTTCGCCTACCCACCAGTCATAGCCCCGGTCATTTTTGGCTTCGAATACCAACGCGCCGTTCTCATCGTAACCGCCCTTGCTGTGCTGATAGGTCTCTTCAGTAGCCTTTGCCACCTCCGGATTGGAGGAGTAACCGCCCATATCCTTGCCCCATGCGCTGAAGCCCTCCTCGGTGCAGGTCAGATACGCGTTGAAGGCACATGCTGTCCAGGGCAGCGGACTGTTGTCGGTGACAAACAGGTAGTGGCTGTAGCCGTAGCCGCCGATTCCCTGATAGCCGTCCTGGTAGGCAGCAACCTTGATGTTGTTGACCGATACCTCTGCAGATTCCTCCACGGAGCGAAGCTTGGAGTACACAAGAAGTCCGCTTTGATCTGTGGCGGACGCCGTCACAAGAGTATTGCAGATGGGTCCGTCATCCGTCTGTCCGTTGTAGCTTCCCACCCAGAGCTTGATCCAGGCCAGCGCATATTTTCCGTTCTCTCCCAGACCAAGATCCTTCGCATCCTTCTCCATCTCGTCAATGGTCGGCTGGAAATACGCTTTCTCCTTGGCATCCAGGGCTTCAAAGGCTTCCTTCAGCTTCGCTGCGTTGGAATCCTCCGTCAGCATGTAGAGGAAATTCTTTCCCACGATCTCGGAATCAATATCCATGAACAGACTATGTACGCCTTCTCCCACAAAGTCCCAGCAGTTATCGTATACTGCGGATCCGGTGCTGTTATAGATGAACACCTTGTTCAGGGTCTGCAGGGACAGAAAGCCCTCATACTCCTTGGGCGTGGTACCGTTGGCCTTGGCCCATTCCAATGGGATAAAGGTGTCCAGAATTCCGGTCTTTACCATCTTGGATTCAATCTGGTTGCCGTCCTGGATCAGCGTCATGGCGAAGGTTCCTTCTGATTTCAGAGAATCCGCCGAAAGCTGCTCAAATATCTTGTTGTTCTTGGGCTGCTGCCACTCATAGTTCATATTGTAGGACGGGTCGATGGTCTTCAGATACTCGATGAACAGCGGCAATGCCGTCTTGCCCCGGCTGGAATTTCCCACGCCGTAGAAGGTCTTTCCGTTGGATTCCTCGATTGCTTTTTTCGCCAGCTCCTCCAGGGTCATGGTCTCCGCTTCCTGGATGATCTTTTCCACCTCGGAAAGTTCCTTGGAGCCCTCCGGATCCTTGGCCCCGCCTCCGGTCTCATTTGTCTTGCCATTGCCTCCCAGTCCGCATCCGGACAATACTCCTGCAAAAAGTACTCCCGTAAGTAACAGTGATAATAGTCTTCGTTTCATGCTGCCTTCCTCCTTGTCTTCTTGTCTGACCCTTTTCCCTATACAGGCCAGAAATTGTTTTTGCTTCTCATGATGATTTGTGTAGCTGCTACATTTCATACCTGTATTATACGACGGAGTGCTGGCAATTTGTTCTAGACAATTCTG
>CABQGZ010000535.1 GCA_902463835.1 uncultured Lachnospiraceae bacterium | reverse complement strand
AAACACTTGCCAAATGCTGTGCTGATATGCTATGAATAAAGAAAAGCGTGTTTGGGAGGGAAAACTCGATGATCCATATTTTAGTAGTAGACGATGATGTAAAGCTGAACAAAACAGTCTGCACCTATCTGAACGACTGCGGCTTTGAAGCAAAAGGCGTTCTGGATGCACAGCTTGCCTTTGAAGAAATGTACAACAACCTGTATGACCTTATCGTTTCGGATATTATGATGCCACAGATGGATGGGTTTGAGTTTGCCACAGCGGTGCGTAAAGTAAACAAGCACATCCCCATCCTGTTCATGTCGGCCAAAGATGACCTACCCTCCAAGCAGAAAGGCTTTCAGCTGGGCATTGATGATTATATGGTCAAGCCTGTGGAACTGGCTGAATTGGAAATGCGGGTGCGTGCCCTTTTGCGCCGTGCCAACATTGAAATGGAGCGTAAGCTGACCGTTGGCAATCTGGTTCTGGACGCCGATGCGGTCACCGCCGAAGTGGACGGCATAGAGATCCCAGTTGCAACGCGCGAGTTCAATATTTTGTATAAGCTGCTCTCCTACCCCAAAAAAACATTTACCCGTGCACAGCTCATGGACGAGTTCTGGGGGCTGGAAAGCGAGACCAGCCTGCGAGCCGTGGATGTCTACATCACCAAGCTGCGGGATAAATTTTCCGGCTGTGATGGATTTGAGATCAAGACTGTACGCGGTATTGGGTATAAGGCGGTGTTGTTATGAGTCGAGAAAATTTCCGGACAGGAGTTCGCCAGAAGAGTATCTTCCCGCCCTCACTGTTTTTTGTGTATCTTGGCGTTCTACTTTTGATGTCTGGCATCCATACAGGTCTGATCGTGGGTATGAGCTCACTCGACTGGCCTGAGTGGGTGCGGATCTGTATTCCACCTCTGTATTGGGGAGCCATTGCGTTTGGTCTGACCTTGTTCACCCGCCACCAGATTCGGTGCGTTTATGAAGAACCGATGTTGAAACTGGCAGCAGCAAGCCAACAGGTAGCCGCAGGAGATTTCTCCGTTTATGTGGCCCCCACCCATACAGCAGATAAGGCAGATTACATCGACCAAATGATCGTGAATTTTGACAAGATGGTGGAAGAACTGAACAGCATTGAAACTCTGAAAACGGACTTCTTTTCGGATGTTTCTCACGAGTTCAAATCACCGCTGGCCGTCATTTCCAGCAATGCAGAACTGCTGCAAAAGAACGGTGGGCTTTCGGACGAGCAGATCGAACAGGTGGAGAACATTCGTTACGCCACCAGACGACTGGCAAATCTTATCCAGAATATGCTCAAACTGAACAAGTTGGAAAAGCAGACGATTCGGCCAATGCCGGAAGTCTTTGATGTATGCGCTCAGCTTTGCGATTGTGCCGTGCAGTTTGAGGATGTATGGGAACGGAAAGATATTGAGTTTGAAGCAGACCTTGAGGACAGTGCAGCAGTCTATGCAGATGCGGGGCTTGCGGAGATCGTCTGGACGAATCTGCTTTCCAATGCATTCAAATTCACCCCGGAGGGTGGTACAGTCACACTGATGCAGCGGACAGAAGAAACCTGTGTACGGGTAACGGTCACGGACAACGGATGCGGCATGGCACCGGAAACCGTGAAGCATATTTTTGATAAGTTCTATCAGGGAGATCCCAGTCATTCCACGCAGGGCAATGGTCTTGGCCTTGCGCTGGTCAAGCGGATCCTTGAATTGTCGGATGGCAGCATTTCCGTGGAAAGCACCCTTGGAAAAGGCTCTGCGTTTACGGTCAAGCTGCCGCTGGCTCCTGCAACGAGACGAGAGGAGGGCAGCACTTTATGAAAGAACGATCCACAAGCGATTTTACGGCCTACGAATATAAGGAAGTGACCGTGGAAAGCAGTAATGCATCGCTTTATCTGGATGGCTACGAGAGCTTTGGCTGGCAGCAGGATGAAAATTTTCCACCGAAAGAAAATAGCGGAAAAGTAGTCCTGCATTTCAAACGGAGCCGCAAACTGGTCAACAGAATGGAAATGACCCGCCTGCAGCGGAACTTTGAAGCCAATCTGGAAGAGATCGCGGCATTGGAACAGTCCAAATCCAGTGCAGCGATAGCATGGGCAGTCGGTATTGCTTTGCTGGGCACGGCATTTATGGCAGCGGCAGTGTTTGCAATTACCGCAGCTCCACCCCATGTCCTGCTGTGTATCGTTTTAGCGATTCCTGCATTTGCAGGCTGGGCGGCACCGAGTTTTGTCTACCGAAAAATCAAACACAAAAAAACACAGCAGGTGGAGCCTTTCATTGAGGCCAAAAGAAAGGAAATCTATACCCTTTTCGAAAAGGGGCGGAGCCTGCTTTGAGCAGGTCACGCAAAAGCGGCTGGTCCATACGATCAGCCGCTTTTTTTGCTGTCAGAACGATAAAAATCCATTTATAAAATTCAAACAAAACTCAAATGTTCCGCAAACACAGCAGGTGTATAATCCTCTCGTAAACAGCGAATACCCCAGAAACAATAGAAAGGAGAGACCCCATGGCACACTATCGCATCAAGCCCGGAAAAATCGGGAACTTCCTCATCAACACCTATTATGACATCGAGTACGATGTGGTAAGCACCTACAAGAAAATCGAAAAGGCCTTTGTTGACCGCTTTCTCGAAAAAGTGGACGACGAGCCAAAGGAACACAACAATCACTAACAGGAGGAATTTATCATGAAAAAGAGCAATTTTATCGCACTCATCCTTGGCACCATCGGCACCGTCTTTTTTGCACTGGGTATGTGTATGGCACTGATCGCAGAGTGGGAAATGCGTCAGCAGGGTACCATCTGCGGTGTGGTCGGTCTGGTGGTGCTGTTGGCGGATCTCCTTATCTGGCGTCGGATGGAAGGAAAAGAACCCATCCATATTTCCGGCAAGACCCTCAGCATCACGGCACTGTCGGTCTTCGGTGCGCTGCTGCTGGGTGTGGGTATGAGCCTGTGCATGGTATTTGGCTATATGGTGCAGGGCATTGTGATTGGTCTGCTGGGCATTCTGGCACTGCTGTGCCTCATCCCGCTGGCCAAAGGCCTGAAGTAAGCATTAACAATTCTCAAACCAAACTCGAACAAATCCCAAACAGGAATCTGATATTCTGTTGATACCGGCCGACAGTCCCCCGTGGCTTCACCGGAACAATAAAAAACCTGACATAAAGGAGAAAAAGCAATGAACAACATGAAACTGCCTGCAAACTGCGCAATGCTGAACGAGAACGAGAAGATGGACGCCGTCGGCGGCACCGCCGCACAGACTGCCGTCAAGGCTGTGATCGCTATCGGCGGCGCACTGGGCCTGACCGGTGTGGCTGCTGTGGCAGCCAAGGGCGTGCTGAGCATCTTCGGCGGCAACCCCGGCCAGTGGATCCAGGATTCCATGACCGCAGGCAAGAACTTCATCGACGCTTCCATGGCTGCCGGTGTGAAGTTCCTGAACAAGCTGATGGG
>CABQGZ010000534.1 GCA_902463835.1 uncultured Lachnospiraceae bacterium | reverse complement strand
CCGGTGGCCACCAACTTCTGGACGCCGGAGCCGGATATGTACATGGGAGCGGAAGCCTGGATCTATGCGGGCGGCGCACATCACACCGCGTTCTCCTACGATCTGACAGCGGAGCAGATGGGGGACTGGGCGGCTGCCATGGGAATCGAGGCAGTCTATATTGACAAAGACACAAGGATCCGGGACTTTAAGCGGGATCTGATGCTGGGCGAGGTATTTTATCGTTAGAAAAGAAATGGCAGGAGAGGAGATCATTATGAACCGAAAAGAAATGATTTTGGAGGCGAAGACCTCCCTTGGAATCGAATTTGGCTCCACCCGGATCAAGGCGGTGCTCATCGGAGAGGATCATGTGCCTCTGGCGTCCGGCAGCCATGAGTGGGAGAACCGCTATGAGAATGGGGTTTGGACGTACAGCCTGAAAGATATCTGGAACGGTCTTTCGGACTGCTACCAGAATCTGGCGAAGGACGTAAAGAACCGCTATGATGTGGCCTTGACAAAGGTGGGAGCCATTGGTTTCAGCGCTATGATGCACGGCTATATGGTTTTTGACGAGAAAGGGGAGCTGCTGGCGCCCTTCCGCACCTGGCGGAATACCATAACCGGGGAGGCGGCGGATAAGCTGACGGCGGAATTTGATTTTCAAATCCCTGAGCGCTGGAGCATCGCTCATTTATACCAGGCAATCTTAAATGGGGAGGATCATGTGAAAAATGTCCGGTTCATCACCACCCTGGCGGGATATATTCACTGGAAGCTAACGGGAGAAAAGGTACTCGGAATCGGCGACGCCTCCGGGATGTTCCCCATAGACAGCAGGACAAAAGATTACCAACGGGAGATGATGGAGAAGTTTGACCGGCTTACGGCTCCTTGTGGGTATCCATGGAAGCTGCAGGAGATTCTTCCGAAGGTATTGACGGCAGGGGAAAGGGCAGGCGTGCTTACCGAGGAGGGGGCAAAGCTTTTGGACATAAGTGGACAGCTGACGGCGGGAATCCCGGTATGTCCGCCGGAGGGAGATGCGGGAACCGGAATGGCGGCTACCAACAGTGTGGCAGTAAGAACCGGGAATGTATCTGCGGGAACCTCCATATTTGCCATGCTCGTGCTGGAAGAGCCTTTAAAAAGCCTGCATCGGGAAATTGACCTTGTGACGACACCAGACGGGGAAGCAGTGGCCATGGTGCACTGCAACAACTGCACCTCCGATCTGAACGCCTGGGTGAAGCTGTTTGAAGAGTTTGCTGCAAACTTTGGCATGGAGATTGACAGAAACCAGCTGTTTGCCGCTCTTTATCAAAAAGCGCTGGAAGGAGATATTGACTGCGGCGGCCTGTTGTCCTATAATTATGTCTCAGGCGAGAGCCTTACCGGATTCGCGGAAGGCAGACCCCTGTTTGTGCGCTCAGCGGAGAGCCGTTTCAACCTGGCAAACTTTATGCGGGTACATATCTTTACTGCCCTTGGCGCACTGAAGAACGGACTTGATATTCTGCTGAAGGAGGAAGGGGCAAAGGTGGATAAGATCTACGGCCACGGTGGCCTCTTCAAGACGCCTGTGGTGGGACAGCGGATCCTGGCGGCCGCAATGAATACGCCCGTGTCTGTCATGGAGACAGCCGGTGAGGGCGGAGCTTGGGGAATCGCGCTGCTGGCCTCCTATATGAGAAGAAAGGCGGTCGGTGAGACGCTTTCCGAATACCTGAATGAGAAGGTGTTCGGCAGCCAGAAAGGCGTGACGGAACAGCCGGTGGAACATGAGGTAGAAGGTTTTGAAGTATTTTTGAAGAGGTATAACGAGGGGCTTTCTATTGAGCGGGCAGCGGTGGAGTGCCTGAAAAAGTAAAAATGAGAATGAGGTGTAAAAGGATGCTGGAAGAATTAAAAAAACAGGTATATGAGGCGAATATGGAGCTCCCGAGAAGAGGACTGATCACCTATACCTGGGGCAATGTGAGTGGAATCGACCGGGCGAGCGGGTGCTTCGTGATCAAGCCCAGCGGTGTGGATTATGACAATCTGAAGCCGGAGGATATGGTGGTGGTAGACCTTGCGGGCAATAAGGTGGAAGGAAGCTATAAGCCCTCCTCGGATACCCCCACCCATCTGGAGCTGTACAAAAAATATCCCGGGATCGGCGGTATCGTACATACCCACTCGCCGGAGGCTACAGCCTGGGCCCAGGCCGGAAGAGGGATCCCCCTTTACGGAACCACCCATGCCGATTACTTTTATGGGGAGATTCCCTGTGCCAGAAGTCTGACGCCGGAAGAGATTGCGGGAGAGTATGAGGCCAACACAGGCAAGGTGATCATTGAGACCTTTGAGACCCAGGGCATCAATCCTATCCACACCCCCGGCGTGCTCTGCACCAATCATGGACCCTTTACCTGGGGGAGAGACGCTGCCGAGGCAGTGCACAACGCGGTGGTGTTGGAGGAGGTGGCCAGGATGGCCACGAAGACGGAGCTGATCCGCCCGGATGTAAAGCCGGCGCCGGACTGTATCCGGGACAAACATTTCTTCCGCAAGCATGGGGAGCATGCTTATTACGGGCAGAACTAGAATCAGATATGGGAAAGATAGAACGGTTGTATTTCTTATTTCATATTTCTATATTGGGTTGGTGTTATACCAACCCTTTTTTTAAAGACTTTTCCAAAATAGTTCGCATTGGAAAAACCGTTTTTTTGCGCAATGGCTTCAAGATGGTCGTCCGTATTCAGCAGATCATACATAGCGGATTGTATCCGCAATTCCGTCAGATATTGGCCGGGCGATACTTCCATTTCATTCTTGAATAGTCGACAGAAGTGTTCCTGTGTGATTCCCAACTGTTCTGCAAGATGCTGAACACTTTCCAGGGTTTGGTATTCCTGGTTTATGATCTCTACGGCTTTTTTTGTAATAGAACTGTCATTTTCACTTTCCCTGCCTTCGATTTCTCTCAGCAGAGTGCAGAGAAATCGGAAAATAAATTCTGCGCCTTCATATTTTTTTAATCTTCTGCTGTTACACATCTGCTCTTGAAATCGAAGAAACATCTGGATACTTTTGGATGAAGGATGTAAAGAAAATATTCCTTCTGATATGGTTTCCAGTCTATCTGCAAAGGGAACTAACGCATCGCCTTTAAAATGCAAATACAGAAAGGTCCATGGTGTTTCACATTCTTTTGGAAGATAATATCTGCTGTCTTCCGGAAATTTCACAAAAAATCCCATCTCTTTTTTTAGCTCATATGGGATGCCATGTTTTTCAAATATACCGCTTCCGTCCAAGGTATATTGAATAAGATAGCCTCCGTATCCCGGACGTTTACTGTTATCAAAATAGTAATTTTCGTTATACCGTGTTTCTATGCCTCCGTCCATAAGCCCGACGGTTCTGCCGCCCATGCCATCGCCGTCGAGAATGCTGAAAAGCCCCATGTGGCATTCTTTGATTGAAATCAAAATTTTACCCTCCAATATCAAGTATTTCGT
>CABQGZ010000533.1 GCA_902463835.1 uncultured Lachnospiraceae bacterium | reverse complement strand
TTTTTCTCCGTCCGTAGCACTCCCGCCAATAAGTTTTAGATATAATTCTTGTCTGCGCACGAATTTCTTATGCGATTTTTGGTCGTAAGAAGTCTGCAACCCATAATATTCACTTTGTAGCAACCCGTCGATTCCCATTCCCTCAGTGTCCTCGACGGGAGTGATAACTCTTGTGACAAAAAATCCTGCGGATGATTCAAGTTCTTTGTTTTGGGTAAATATCCTAATAAACTCCTTAGGAACGCCATTGATCACCAATGGATCGTGTGTTGCAATGATTGCCTGAGCGTTTATGGCGTCTTTCAAGGATTGATCCATTGTGCTTTTGATGTCATACTTCCAGCGTGGGTTCATATACGCATCTGGTTCGTCCATTAAAACGAGACAATCTTCCGTCTTACAAATACCAAGCATACCAAGAATTTTGATAAGTTGGCGTTGCCCCTCGCTCATTGATTTGCATTTCACTATGGAATTCCCTTGATTTACGGTTACCTCAAATCTAGCATCAAACAGAGAGTATAGTTTCTCAAAAAATTCTAAAATTGCAATAGAATCTAATCCTAGCTTTTCAATCCCTTTAATTTCGAAATAAGATTTTCCCATAGCCGAATATAGTAATCCTCTTCGCAGTAAATCCGTAAACCGATGGTCAATGAAATCCGTCAAATAGTACAGGCCCGTGGGCACATCTCCTTCGAACCGTCCTCTGCCAAAAACGCCCTCAACTTTATCAATATTAATGGCCATATCCACACATTGGACTTCATCGAAATGGCACGCATCAACAAGATAATTCTGCTCAAAAGAATCCTGACCACAGAGAATAGAAGCCAAATATATTGGAGTCATTCGCTCATCACAATAATTGTACTTTCTTTTGGGAAAGTTCGGCAAGAAGCGCTCAGATTCATCATTCATTGCTTTAAGAAAGCGCACAAGTGTATTTCTGCATTGCCTTACATAGCTTTTATTAATTTGTTCTATTTGAGGCAAGAGCTTATTGTTGGCCCCAGAATAAAACGCAATGATGCGCTGAGGGAACAAAGAATGAGATTGGATAAAAGAGCGCACCCTTTTATAGCTTCCCTCACAGAAAACATCATCTACCGTGATACGATAATTATGATTACTTTGGACAATGCATACCGCCTTTTGCGCATAGTTGTACTCCATAGAATAGCTGTAGTCAATCTGCTTTTCTATTGCGGGAGAATCAAAAGACATCAGAATGTTCAGAATACACTCAATCATCGTCGATTTTCCAGCGCCATTTTCTCCAATCAGAATTGTTGAGCTACCACCCGATACGGTGTCAAATACTATATCAAAGTCAACCAAACAAAGATAATCATCGATCTGAAGCCGTTTGATTTGCATAATATTACCTCACTAGTGAGTATTCTCCAGAATCACTTTTCGACACAATCTGTTTTTTCTCCAGATTGCGTAATGCGTCCATAAGCTCAAATTTTTTCTTACTAATGGACATTACTGTCTGTGTAGAAACAGATTGGGGCGCAGCTTTTAATAGGAGTTTGACAATTGCTTCTTCATTAGCACCTGACAACAACGGCTTAATTTCTGCGGGAATTGCAATTCGCTTCGCTTTTGCCTTTGGCCTGATCACATCTCCATCCTCTTGTTCGATTACTTGCCTCAGCAATTCCACCGCGCTCTCCTCGCTTGGGTCATTCGTACCCAGTTCACCACGAAAGGCACGGGCGAGAATGGATTTTTTCATCAGGTCGATTTGGTCAAGGACTGCCTCGGCGGCTTCTTTAGTGGACTGCTCTCTGGCAAAAAAGCCGTCAAGAATGCGGACAATTTCTACCTGCTCGGCTATGTTCGGACGCGGAATTGTCATTGCTCGTAGTCCCTTAATTGGTACCGTCAACTGTGCAGTCCCGGTAGCTATTGACGAAGCCTTGTCATACATTTCTGGCGTCTGCAATATATACCACAAAAACTGCGGACTCACATCAATCGGTCTAAGCAAAGCCATATGACGTTGAAAGCAAAACGGCCTTTTGCTATTAACAACCACCGGTATTCCAAACGAGCCAACTAATGTGTACAGCACATCTCCTAGTTGAGGCTTTCGTGTATCGCTTAAGGTGTCATAGTATTCTTGCGGTACAAATCTTGTGTTTTCAAAAGTGAGATGCCCAGTATTTACATTCGAAATAACCAAAAAAGGAATACCTGATTCAGCCTTAGGTGGTGGCATATGATCTCCGTCAAAAATACTTGAACAAACCGAATCCAAAGTCCGTACTTCCCAACTCTCCATCCCCACACCGTGTTCTTCCCGCCATTTCGCAGTCAGTTCACCGGTGAAGGCTTGATGGAGAATAGCGGCTCGGCGGGTTTCAAAGCTATCCACCACGGCCTGTGCCTTTTCCTTGGCCTCATCCAGCTTGGCAAACAGACTTTCAATGCGGTCAACAATGCGGTGCTGCTCGACGAGAGGAGGGAGCGGAATAGGAATGGTATCCATACTTGCCCGTGTCAGCTTCAAACGCGTGGTGCCATTGACATAACCCGCATAATTAAAGGAATTTAGGTAATGCAACAGATACCTATTTCCCGTATCCCCAAATAGGGAGCGAAGAATATGAGCGTGATTATTCACCCACGCTTTCCCAGTAATCAAATATGCTTTATCTTTAATCAAATCCAAAAAGGGCGCTCCATCTTCGCCAAGCAAAACCAAATCTTCATCCGTGAGGAAATCATCTATCCAGCCAACCTGTCCGGTAGCACCATAGTATGGAACATTTCCATTTCGGCCAGCGCGCTCAGTTGCATTTATTGGTTTTCTAAAATTATCAAGGCACTCAGCGGCCTTTGTCAGATAGGTCCAACACCAATTCTCCGGCAATTTATACGGCCACTCCCAATCCGGCACTAAAGCTGCCTGCAACCGCTCTTCGGGCGTGAGGGCGGTTTCTTTTTTTGCTCTTGCCATCACTTTTCCTCCGTCAGAGCACGAAGCTCACGCACAACACTTTTCAGCAGATCGACCGCTTCCTCCAAATTTGCAATCGCTTCCTCGCCGCTTTCTACAGGGTCAGGGAGATCGTCATAATCCACGATGGAGTCGTCACGAATCAAGCCAAGGTCAAGACTATCGTCCAGATTCTTGGCGATCTCCTCACGAGTGAATTTGCTCCAGCGCTCGCCCGTGCGCTTGGACGGGTCTTCATACCCTGCCACAAACTCGTCGAAATCACTCTTGCGCAGCTGCCGAGTCTTACCAAAGCTGTCCATATTGGTGCGCATATCGTAGAACGCAACCTCGGTGGTGTTATCCTGCTCGGTTGTCCCGCGGGTAAAGAACAGCACATTGGTCTTGACGCCCTGTGCATAGAAAATGCCGGTAGGCAAGCGCAGAATGGTATGCAGATTGCAGAAATTCATCAGTTCCCGGCGCACGCTGGCACCGTCACCGGCAGCAAACAACACATTATCCGGCAGTACCACGGCGCAGCGGGCCTTGCC
>CABQGZ010000532.1 GCA_902463835.1 uncultured Lachnospiraceae bacterium | reverse complement strand
CGGTTATTTTTGCGTGGATAACCTGCCAATTCCTCTGTTGGAAAAATTTTCGGAGCTGACGGAAGCGGAGAGCGCGGAGCTGGAGAAGGTAGCTGTGGGGGTAGACATCCGCAGCGGGCAGTCTCTGGACAAGTTGGACAACATTTTGCTGGGGATGAAAAAGCGGGGCCGTAAGGTGGAGATATTATTTCTGGATGCGGATGATCAGGTGCTGGTGAAGCGATACAAGGAGACGAGACGCAGCCATCCTCTGGCCATGGGAGAACGGGTGGACAAGGGCATCGCTAAGGAGCGTCGGCGGGTAGAATTTTTAAAGCGCCATGCGGATTTTATTATTGACACCAGCCAGCTTCTGACCCGGGAGCTGAAGGGAGAACTGGAGAAGATATTTGTGCAGAACCAGGATTACCAGAGTCTGTTTGTCACCATTCTCTCCTTCGGATTCAAATACGGGATACCGGTGGATTCCGATCTGGTGTTTGACGTGCGGTTCCTGCCGAACCCCTACTACGTGGAAGGATTGCGGAAAAGCACAGGAAATGATAAGGTGATCCGTGATTATGTCATGCAGTATCCGGAGGCTCATGAATTTCTGGACAAATTGGAGGATATGGTGCGGTTTTTGATTCCTCACTATATCTCGGAGGGAAAGAATCAGCTGATCATCAGCATTGGATGCACCGGTGGAAAGCATCGTTCCGTGACGCTGGCCAACGAACTGTATGGGCGGCTTTTGTCTCAGAATGGCTTTGGAATTAAGATTGAGCACCGCGATATAGGCAAGGATGCTCTCAGAGGAAAGTAAATGTCGTTTTCAAGTGATGTGAAAGAAGAATTATCCAGACAGATCAGTAAGAGCAGGCATTGCCAGCTGGCGGAGATCGGGGCGATACTTGGATTTCTCGGCCGCATAGAGGGCAAAGGATCTTCTGTACTGCTGACTGTCCACACAGAAAATATTTCCGTGGCAAAAAAATATTTTTCCCTGGTCAAGAAGGCTTTTGGGATGAATGCTGCCTTGAAGGTGCAGCAGAATGCAGGTTTGCACAAGGGAAGAACCTGTGTTGTCTCCGTGGACGGAGAGGAACAGGTACTGAAGATCTTGAAAGCAGTGAAGTGGATGGATGAACAGGGCGCCTTTGTCCGGGACAGTGGGCTGGTGAACGGCCTTCTCGTTCAGAACGCATGTTGCAGGCGTGCTTTTATCCGGGGGGCGTATCTGACTGCTGGCTCTATGAGTGACCCGGAAAAATCCTACCATTTTGAGATCGTCTGTCCGGATATGGAGAAGGCCAGGCAGATGCAGGCGATCATCAACAGCTTCGATCTGGACGCCAAGATCGTGGGCCGGAAGCATTGCTTTGTGGTGTACCTAAAAGAGGGATCTCAGATTGTAGATATGCTGAATGTGATGGAGGCCCACGTGGCACTGATGGATCTGGAGAATGTCAGGATATTAAAGGAGATGCGTAATTCCGTCAACCGCAAGGTGAATTGTGAGACTGCGAATCTCAACAAGACGGTGAGTGCCTCCATCAAACAGGTGGAGGATATCACGTATATTCAGAATACGGTGGGGCTGGAGACTTTGAATGACGGATTGCGTGAGATGGCGAAGCTGCGGCTTCAGTACCCGGAGATGGCGTTGCAGGAGCTGGGAACCATGCTGAATCCTCCGGTTGGGAAATCCGGCGTCAACCATCGATTGAGAAAGCTGGGAGTCATTGCGGAGGAGATAAGACAAAAAGCAGGAAAAGGGTGATGGATATATGAAAAAGAGAAGATTGTTGTTTGTGTTCAATCCCCGTTCCGGGAAGGGACAGATTCGAAATAAGCTTTTGGATATTGTGGATGCCTTTGTAAAGGACGACTACGAGGTGACGATTCATCCAACCCAGGCGCCCCAGGAGGCCAGAAGCATTGTGACGGAGAAAGCCGGACGATACGATCTTGTGGTCTGCAGCGGCGGTGACGGCACCCTGGACGAGGTGGTGAGCGGTATGATGCGCCGTGAGGAGAAGGTGCCCATCGGTTATATACCAACTGGCAGTACCAACGATTTTGCCAATTCACTGAAGATTCCAAAGGATATGATGAAGGCTGCCCAGACTGCCGTGGGAGGAACCCCCTTCCAGTGCGATGTGGGTAATATGAACGGTAAATACTTTGTATACATTGCAGCTTTCGGTCTTTTCACAAAGGTGTCCTACGACACCCCGCAGGAGTGGAAGAATCTCCTGGGCCACGCGGCCTATATCCTGGAGGGAGCCAAGAGCCTCTCAAGCATCCAATCCTACCCCATGCACGTGGAGTGCAACGGCGAAGTCTTCGACGGCGACTACATCTATGGCATGATCACCAATTCCACCTCGGTGGGGGGCTTCAAGAACATGACCGGCCCCAATGTCCAGCTGGACGACGGCCTGTTCGAAGTAACCCTGATCAAAATGCCAAAGAACGCCATCGAGCTGCATGAGATTTTACGAAGCCTTACCACCCAGAAGGATGAAACCGATTTGATCTACTCCGCGAAAACCAGTGAAATCCACATCACCTCCCAGGAGGAAGTTGCCTGGACCATGGATGGCGAATACGGCGGTACCCATACCGAGGTATTAATTAAAAATGAACACCAGGCCATCGATATCATGCTTGATCCATGCGACCCCACCTAGACACATTGTCTAAATTTTAACAATATTTTGTCTCACATTTGTTTGCCCAAACACTTTATTTTTCGCGCCATATAGGGTATAATGAATTGCGAATAGGAAAATGTTGGTTCAAACATAGAAAAGCAAAAACAGAACATGGAGGAAAACAATATGTTAGTATCTGCAAAAGAGATGTTGGAGAAGGCAAAAGCCGGCCACTATGCAGTAGGCCAGTTCAATATCAATAATCTGGAATGGACGAAGGCCGTTCTGCTCACTGCCCAGGAGTGCAGCTCCCCGGTGATTTTGGGTGTTTCCGAAGGCGCCGGCAAGTACATGTGTGGCTATAAGACGGTGGCAGCCATGGTGAAAGCAATGATCGAAGAACTGAACATCACGATTCCCGTGGCATTGCACTTAGATCACGGCAGCTTCGACGGATGCATGAAGTGTATTGAAGCGGGCTTCTCATCCGTTATGTTTGACGGTTCTCACTACCCAATCGCTGAGAATGTGGAGAAGACCACGGAGCTGATCCGCATCACCAGAGAGAAAGGTATGTCTCTGGAAGCAGAGGTGGGTTCCATCGGCGGCGAGGAAGACGGCGTTGTGGGCGCAGGTGAATGTGCAGATCCCAAGGAGTGCAAAGCTATTGCAGATCTTGGCGTTACCATGCTGGCAGCAGGTATCGGCAACATCCATGGCAAATATCCTGAGAACTGGGCAGGCTTAAGCTTTGAGACTCTGGATGCGATCCAGCAGCTTACCGGTGACATGCCTCTGGTGCTTCACGGCGGTACAGGTATCCCGGAGGATATGATCAAGAAAGCCATCTCTCTGGGGGTTGCCA
>CABQGZ010000531.1 GCA_902463835.1 uncultured Lachnospiraceae bacterium | reverse complement strand
TCCGAAACATTTTGCAGTCCACCATGCGCGGCGGCTCGGTGTTTTGGAATTTTGAGAGCTATAACCCGCCAATTTCGCGTGACAACTGGGCGAACAAGGACAGCTTGGAGGAACGGGCTGATCGCTTGTGTCATAAGTCTACGTATCTGCAAGCGCCACCGGAGTGGTTGGGAGAACAGTTTCTTGCAGAAGCGGAACACCTGAAAGAGACGGACGAGCGAGCATATCAGCACGAATATCTCGGCATACCGGTAGGGACCGGCGGAAATGTGTTTGACAAGCTGGAACTGCGGGAGATTACCGATGAAGAAGTCAAGAGTTTCGACCGCATCTATCAGGGAGTGGACTTCGGCTGGTTCCCAGACCCGTTTGCTTTTATCCGGCTGCATTATGATCGGGCGCGAGAGACCATCTATCTGTTGGACGAGATTTACCAAAACAAATTATCCAACGAGCAAAGCGCGACCATGATTAAGCAGCGCGGATATAACAACATTAGAACGATCTGCGACAACGCCGAGCCGAAGAGCGTTGCTGATCTCCGCGCAATGGGGCTACCTGCGTATGAAGCGGTTAAAGGCCCCGGCTCTGTGGAATATGGCATGAAGTTTTTACAGCGGAGAACAATTGTTATTGATAGGCGACGCACACCGCACGCTTACGATGAATTTGTTGGATACGAATACGAACGAAACAAAGACGGTGACATTATCAGCGGATACCCAGACGCGAACAACCACCTGATTGACGCGACTCGGTATGCGTTAGAGCCTGTCAGCCGAAGAATGGGAGTTATTGCATGAGCAGTGCAGTTATCCAAAAGTTAAAAGAGCTTGGCTATACAACGATCTCGGAAGAGTTTTATGGGCAAGTTGATCTGTGGGAATCGTGGTATGTCGGAAAAGTGAAGGGCTTCCACCAGTACCGCAGATATAACGGCCACAAGTGGACTAAGCACAATAGAGCGACGCTCAGCATGGGGAAAAAGGTATGCGAGGACTGGGCGAACCTGCTCATGAACGAAAAAGTCAAAATTACGCTTGAGGGCAAAAAAGAACAGGATTTTATCGATCGCGTTTTGGCAGAGAACAACTTCACCGTAAAAGCTAATGAGATGCAGGAGATGAAATCCGCACTGGGGACGGTGGCATATATCCCCCGCGTAACGGGGCAGAGCGTGACGGATGACGGCGAGATCATCCCTGGAGATGCGTCCGGCATCGCTATTGATTATGCCACGATGCATGACATTTACCCGCTTGCATGGCAGAACGGATTTATTTATGATTGCGCCTTTACTTCCACGGTTACGCGAGACGGAAAAGATTATGTGTATTTCCAGATCCACCGCAGAGTGAATGATGGAACGTATGTAATCGAAAACCGAATTTACCGATACCAGAACGAGCAGCTGTCTGATGAAGATTTGAAGAACGTTTCCGGGTTTGAGCGCATTCCTCCTGTGGTATACACCGGAAGCAATAAACGCCAGTTTGTGATTGACAAGCCGAACATTGCAAACAACTTCAATTATCTTTTGCCTGTTGGTATTTCCGTGTTTGCAAATTCCATTGATGTGCTTCGCGGCGTTGATACTGCGTATGACTGCTACGTCAATGAGTTTGAAAACGGCCCCATGATGATGATGGTCAAAATGCCAGCGACAAAGTATGAAGATGGAGAGCCGACACTGGATGACAATGACAGGCGGTTTTACCTTCTCCCGGAAGATACACAGCAGGGGAGCGTTGTTGAGACCGTTGCGCCGGAACTTCGGACGTCTGCGCTGAATGTCGGCCTGCAAGACCAGCTCAATATGCTTTCCAGCAAATGTGGGTTCGGTGAAACCTATTATCGATTCGATGGCGGCAGCGTGGCAACGGCCACGCAGGTAATCAGCGAGAATAGTACCATGTTCCGCACGATCAAGAAGCATGAAGTCATTTTGGAAAGCGCTTTGGTCGAGCTTTGCAGAGTCCTTCTGCGACTTGGGAATAAGGCGCTGGGCGCAGGGCTTGATGAAAACGTCGAAATCAGCATTGATTTTGATGATTCCATCATTGAGGACAAGCAGAGCGAATTTGCCCGCGACCTGCAAATGCTCAACGCAGGAATTATGAACGCCTGGGAATTCCGGGCAAAATACATGAACGAGGACGAAGCCACCGCAAAGGCAGCGCTGCCAAAGGCACAGGACATGGTGACCGAGGAAGAAACGGAGGTCGAGTAATGGGATTTGGAGAAAATACTGGGACTTTTGGGGTTGTGAAAAATGAGCCGGTATCCATTTACCCCGGAACTACTTGATGCGCTCCCAGAGGATCTGGCAGAACTGTTCCGGGCACTTGAACTCGTATTGCTGGATGAAATCTGTTCCCGGTTGAAAGCTGCGGGTGAACTGAACGAGGTAACGGTGCAGGACATCCGGGCGTTACGATCCCACGGCATCGACCTAAAGGAAATCAAGAAAGCAATCCGCGAGACTTCCGGCATCAGCAAAACTAAGCTGGACAAGCTGCTGGGCGATGTGGTCGCAAGGAACCAACAGTATTACATCGATATGATTGACCTTGCGCATATCACCCAGCCTGAGACACTGGTTGACGCTGCGGAAGTGGCGGCGATTAGGACGCAGACACTTGATACATTCCACAATCTGACCGCATCCATGGGCTTCCTGGTGGACGCTGGGCGTACAATGCTCCCACCTGCCAAAGCGTACCAATGGGCGCTTGACAGCGCAGCGTTGCAGGTGCAAAGCGGTGCAATCAACTACAATCAGGCGATTAAAACGGCTGTGAAGGAACTTGCGGACAGCGGTCTAAAAGTGGTTGACTACGAAAGCGGTCATCAGGATCATGTCGATGTTGCTGTGCGAAGAGCCGTAATGACCGGCGTATCTCAAATCTGCGCCAAGTATACTGAGCAATCCGCAGAATATCTGGATACACCCTATTTTGAAGTTTCAGCCCATGTTGGCGCACGAGACAAGCCGGGGCCGTCACCGTGGTCATCGCATAAGGATTGGCAAGGACGTGTTTACAGCGTTCGCGCCGGAGACATTTACCCGAGCATTTATGACGTTTGCGGCCTGGGCGCTGTTGACGGTTTGGAAGGGGCCAACTGCCGCCACAGGCGGTTCCCGTGGGTTGAGGGCGTGTCCGAGCGCACTTACACGGATGAACAGCTGAAACACATTGACGATGGTCGCAGCTGCACGTTTGATGGCAAGGATTACACGGCATACGAGGCAACCCAGATGCAGCGCCGTATTGAGCGGACGGTTAGAAAGCTAAAGCGCGAAAAAGCCGCCTACAAGGCCGCAGGATTGCATGAAGATGAGACTGCGGTAAACATACGGCTACGGCGGTTAAACGCTAAATACAGGGCGTTTAGCGAGGAAGCTGGCCTGCCAGAGCAACCAGAGCGAATGCGCGTCTATTTCACGGATGACGCAACGTTAAAAACGGCAAATGCCATGAAAACGCATCGGGCAGAAGTGGCAG
>CABQGZ010000530.1 GCA_902463835.1 uncultured Lachnospiraceae bacterium | reverse complement strand
CCCTTGGCATTGCGCCCGCATACAAGCGGCAGGGCTACGGGAAGCAACTGCTGGACTATTCCATGGAAAAAGCAAAGGAAATGGGCGCGGGTGCGCTTGCCATCACCGGCAATATTGACTTTTACGGCAAGTCCGGTTTCGTTCCGGCAAAAACCAAGGGCGTGCGCTATGCCGATGATCCGGAGGCGGATTATTTTCTCATCAAGGAGCTGACGCCCGGCTTTTTGGACGGCATCTCCGGCACTTATAAAGACCCTGAGGGATATTTTGTTTGCGAGAAGAATCCGGAAGCATTTGAACAGTTTGAAGCGACCTTCCCGAAGAAGGAAAAGCTAAAGCTGCCGGGACAGCTGTTCTGAGCAGGAGGAATCTGAGTATGATCGAGTCAAGATGTGGGCTTCGGTGCAGTGATTGCAACTTTCGGGAATCGATGGGCTGCAAAGGGTGTGTGAATATGGACAAACCCTTCTGGGCGGATAGCTGTCCCGTGAAATCATGCTGTGAAAAGAAGGGCTTGCAGCATTGCGGCGAATGCGATGACTTCGTTTGTCCTTTATTACATACTTTTGCTTACGACATGGAGCAAAGCGATAACGGCGCAAGAATCGAGCAATGCCAAAAATGGTGTAACAATAATGGCATCCAGTAAAGAGTATCTTCATTTCATTCTGGAACAGCTATCCGATTTGGACGATATGCCTCGGCCCGGCGGTATCCGAGTGGGATCGTCCAGTTCCTCCAGCTCCGGATCATCCCCACCGATAATTTCGGAGCATGTCATTTCCACAAGTCCAATATCCTCCGGCGCAATGCCCTGTATGTCAGGGAGATCATATACGCTCTGTGTGTCGGCGACCTGCCGCAGTAGTCGTATTGCTCTCGGAGAGCGTCCAACAGCTTGTCCATCACCTCTTCGCAGAGCGTTTCTGCCTCCCCCGCTGTGTTGTACTGCGAGAGCTGCATAACCTGTAAGCGGGCAGCGGCATCTGCCAGCCGCTTATTAGCTGGGATCAGGTCAATGCCAGTCTCTGTATGTATCACGGCACGGGGAAGATGCAGTTCCAAGTCTTCCGGCGAGTCGATTTGAACAAGCAGCAGTTTCGCCAGCGTATTTATCTGTTCACCCGGCGTATAGCCAAGCACTGCCGTAAGATTACCCTGCGGGTCATTGTCGATCAGCAGGACCTTTTTGTTTTCGTTTGCAAGAGCAGCAGCAAGATTCAGTGCTGTTGTAGTCATGCCGACACCACCCTTAGAGTTGGTGATAGATATTACAGTGTTTTCCCTCATATATATTACTCCTAATAGTCATAAAATTTTGTAGCCGCGACATCATTTTTATAGAGATATGAAGGGAGAATACTGACTGACTGTATTGAGCTCTCCTATATTGGTGTAAGATTGGTGTAAAATCAGTATTCTTGCATATTCTACATTCTGTAGAAGCATTGCAGCGCAACGGTTTGACCGCTCCAAAACGCATTCCGTTAAATATCTAACGTTAATTCATTAACATTTTCAGACTTCCGTTTACAGCGCCGCTTTTTTATGTTAAAATGAGTTGATTTTTGACCTGCGGAGGTTTTTGATAATGAGAATGCGGAAAAAGAAGAATCTGGTCCCCCGAATGGAGCGCTGCGCCGCGCAGCTGATCCGGGACCCCTATGAGCACCGGGGCCACTGGCGGGATCTGATGCCCCAGGCCCGGGAGCTGCGGGTAGAGCTGGGCTGCGGCAAGGGCCGCTTCACCCACGGCACCGCCGCGGCGGAGCCGGATGTGCTGTTCATCGCCATTGAGATGGTGCCGGACGCCATGGTGGTGGCCATGGAGCGGTGCGTGAATGACGGTCTCACCAATGTGTTTTTCGTGGACGCCAACGCCGACCAGCTCCCCCAGTTCTTCGCCCCCGGCGAGGTGGACCGGATCTACGTCAACTTCTGCGATCCCTGGCCCAGCAAGCGCCATGCCAAGCGCCGCCTGACTCACGGCAACTTCCTGAAGCTGTACCGTCAGGTGCTGAAAATGGGCGGTCAGATCCACTTCAAGACTGACAACCAGCCCCTGTTCGAGTTCTCCGTGGAGGAGCTGCCCCAGTTTGGCTTTGAGCTGTCCGAGGTCACCCGGAATCTCCACGAAAACGGCCCGGTGGGCGTTATGACGGACTATGAGGCCAAGTTCCACGAGCTGGGCCAGCCCATCAACCGCTGCGTGGGCACCATGGTAGACTGGGAAGAACCAGAAGTTCCGGAGGACGCGGAACCCGCTGAGGAAACTGTTGAGGAATAAGAACGGGAGGACGCGCCGATGGGCGCGTCCTTTTACTGTTTTCTGTAAAGACAGCCCTCTCCCCTATTTTTCAAAATCTACACGCAAAAAACCTCTTCGGTTTCCCGAAGAGGTTTTTGTTTGAAGAACTGTGTAATTAAGCCTTCTTGGCGATCTCGATCAGCTGAGTGAATGCAGCGGGGTTGGAGATAGCCATCTCAGAGAGCATCTTGCGGTTGATCTCGATGCCGGCGACCTTCAGGCCGTGCATGAAGGTGGAGTAGTTCATGCCGTTCATCTTGCAGGCAGCGGAGATACGGGTGATCCACAGGCTGCGGAAGTCACGCTTCTTCAGCTTGCGGCCGGTGTAAGCGTAGGTCAGGGACTTCATGACGGCCTGGTTAGCCATCTTGAAGTGCTTGGACTTGGAACCCCAATAGCCCTTGGCCAGCTTCAGAACTTTATTTCTTCTCTTGCGCGTCATCATCGCGCCCTTGACTCTTGCCATTTGTAGTAGCCTCCTATTTCAAACGTCTCGTTACTTATTTGTAGGGGATCATCTTGCGGACAGCGTCCATGTTGGTGACGTCCGCATAACCGCCTGCGCGCAGACGACGAGTGCGCTTGGTGTCCTTCTTGGTGAGGATGTGGCTCTTGAAAGCCTTGGCGCGCTTGACCTTGCCGGTCTTGGTGAGATTGAAGCGCTTCTTGGCGCCGCTGTGAGTCTTCAGTTTCGGCATTGTAGTTGCTCCTTCCGTGTATTGAAATCTCTTGAAATTTACTTGCTCGTCTTGGGAGAGAGGAAGATGGACATCATACGGCCCTCCAGCTTGGCGCTCTTGTCCATGTTGGCCACCTCGGCGCACTGCTCAGCAAACTGGTTCAGCAGATCCCGGCCGATGTCCGTATGTGCCATTTCGCGGCCGCGGAAGCGGACGGAAACCTTCACCCGGTTGCCATCGGCAATGAACTTCTGGGCGTTCTTGAGCTTCGTGTTGAAGTCTCCCACGTCGATGCCCGGTGACATCCGGATCTCCTTGATCTCTACCACATGCTGATTCTTGCGGGCTTCCTTCTCCTTCTTGCTCTGCTCAAAGCGGAACTTTCCGTAGTTCATGAGCTTGCAGACGGGGGGGACGGCCTGGGGCGAGATCTTGACAAGATCCAAGCCCTGCTCCTTCTAAAAATCACAAAACGCGGATACCATTTTGGCATCCGCGCAACAACAAACCGCCCTGCGGC
>CABQGZ010000529.1 GCA_902463835.1 uncultured Lachnospiraceae bacterium | reverse complement strand
GTGCAGGATTAACAAAATATCTGTAAAAAGTTCGAGAAAATTGAAAAGGCAAGTGGCACTTGCCTGAATGTAAACCGTGTGCGGTTTACATTCTATGGGATGTTGGATAAATTGGAGACAAAGTAGATGGTTTTATTTGAAAAGTTAAGAGTGCTCAGAAAAAGAACTGGACTATCACAAATGGAACTGGCAGAAAAATTGAGAGTATCAAGACAAGCTATTTCAAACTGGGAGGCTGGAACAACAAGGCCGTCAATTGATAACATCCATTATCTAAGCAAACTTTATAATATTCCTTTAGAGATACTTCTGGATGATGATGCAGGAGTAGAGAAAGTTATAAAACCAACGGACTTTAGAGAGGAACCGCAGCAAGTAAGAGAAGGTAAAGATAGTAAAAGAAAAAAAGCAATCGGTATTATCGTAACATTGATAGTTTTAGTGCTTGTTGCCTCCATAGCGTACTATTTTGTATCTGTATTTTTTGTGTTCATGTCTAAGAAGATGAAGACCGTACGAACTGTAAGATTTGTTCGTGCGGACCGAACTGCACCAGGACATTGCACGGATGTTACATATCTGGCAATGCTGACGATATGAATGGGGACCGGGATTTTTCCCGGCCCCCATTCAATTTGCTTGTGCTCTTTATAGATCAAAAAGAAAAGATGGTATATTTTCTGTGAAATTTAAGAGTTTTCACTAGACTCATCCTCAAAGGAGCTTCCCCAGCCGGTGGCAATAGATACCCAATACACCACAATCAACAGCATGCAGTGATAGGTGTACGGGATAAAATCCATGGCGCCGAAGTCGGCACTCACCAAGCCGGTAGCACTGGCCTGGGACGCGGCGTAAAGTACGGCACCGCCATAGGGGATCAGGCCGACAGCACCGCAGGAAAGACCGTCCAAGAGATTCGCGCCTCTGGTGCGGGCTACCT
The DNA here is from genome assembly GCA_902463835.1 of uncultured Lachnospiraceae bacterium. Classification (GTDB taxonomy): domain Bacteria; phylum Bacillota; class Clostridia; order Lachnospirales; family Lachnospiraceae; genus 14-2. The sequence continues at coordinate 2,566 of CABQGZ010000529.1, read as the reverse complement.
TGAACCCCTTGAGGAGGCTGCGGGTCAAACCGCCGGAGAGGATGATTGAATAGGTGGCGCCGCCCATCATCACAGAACCCAACATAGCCAACAGGCCGACGACTACCTCCGCCTGCTTGTGGGTCTTGCATTTCTTCGCGGCAAAGTCCGCCAGCGCCTCAAATACGCCGCTGACTTTCAGCAGCCGGATAATTATGAAGATCAGCATGCACAAAACGGCAGCATTCATGCAGTTCCCGAAGCCCTGGGCAACCGCACCATCGGAACCGAAGAATCCTTCGAAATCCAGACGGCCCAAAATCAGGCAGAAAATAGCCGCCAGGATGGTATTACTGGTCAGAGCGAATACAAAGTTCTTCCCCTTGAGCATCATGACGATGAGAAGAATGGGACAAATAAACAGCAGCAGCCCTTTCAGCTGCGCCGGATCAGACATGGAGGACATGTCCACGGGTACTGTGGTGGTAAAGCCCTGCCAGATATAAAGAATCGCGGAGAGACCACCGGCGATAACAGAATACTTTACACGGCTTTTCACTACGCTGGTAATGGAGGTCTCCTGAGTGGCGGCAGAGGCAATGGTCGTGTCGGAAACAGGGGCCACGTTGTCGCCAAAGAAACCACCACTGACGATAGCACCCATCACTACCGCAGGATTGCAGCCCAGTTTGATGGCCAGAGGCAGCAGTACTGGCGTAGCTGCGGCTACGGTTCCGCTAGTAGTACCAGTGGAGGTGGAGATCAGTACGCACAGGAAAAAGATAATGACCGGCATGATACCCGCCGGGAGCTTGGCCACAACGGCAAGATATACCAGACCATCGCACAGGCCGCCCATGGTAAGCAGCACGGACATGACACCAGAAATGAAGAATGTCAGCAGGATCATGGCTAGTGATCCGTCCGCCAGACCGTCAATCAATATCTGTTCATATTGCTGCTTATCCTTGATGAGCAGAAAGCCGACCAAAATGGAGAAAAAGGCGGCCGCCCAGAAATTCTTTCCGTTTGTATATCCGGCCAAAGACATAATTGCCAGGGAAATGAACAAAACGATGATGGGCAACGCTCCGCCTATGCGTCCACCGTAAAATTCCACAACTTTGTCTGGGGCCGTGTTGGTTCCGTTTTTCATAAACAACTCCTCCCTATAATCTCACTCTGCAATGACAACACAGATGCAATATGACTTCCGGCTGCTCACCTCCATACATCGGAGTTTAATTACCCCTATTAGCGTTAAATGGGTATCCATTCCGCAGAAAACAGCGGGTAATTGACTGCCATTCGGGCAGCCTCTGCCCGAATCTCTGCCAGCTTATCAGGCTGCTGACTAAAGCGCAGCGCATCGGAAAGCAGATGAGCGATCTGCCGGAACGCCCGCTCCTTCAGCCCACGGGTAGTCAGCGCGGGTGTGCCGATCCGAATGCCGCTGGTGGGACCGTCCCCTTGCGGATCAAAGGGGATAGGCTCCTTATTGATTACCATACCTACAGAGGACAGTACATCATTGGCGAGTGCGCCGGAGGAAATATGACTGCGAATATCGGCCAAAATCAAATGGGTATCTGTTCCTCCGGAAATCAGACGCAGACCACATTTCTGCAGCTCGTCGGCAAAAGCTGCCGCGTTAAGCATGGTCTGCCGCTGATACGCCTTGAACTGCGGCGTCATGCTCTCTTTGGCCTGAACAGATCTTGCCGCAATCATGTCCATCTTGGGAGCGCCCTGCAGGCCAGGAGACACCTCGCGGTCAATACGTTTAGCCAGCTCCTGGGTACACAGGATGACACCACATCCCCGAGAGCCTCTCCAGGTCTTATGCGTAGTGGAGGTCACAACATCTGCAAAAGGTACAGGAGAGGGGATCAACCCTGCCGCAATAAGGACTGCCGGATGGGGCGGCAGGACTTTGCCAAGTCCTCCACCTCGTTCATATCGATCTGCTCTGTCTTGGGATCAAAGCCATAATGGACCACATGGTAATATGTACCCGAGAGATTACAGGAATCTCCGTGGCTGATGTGGCCGCCCAGGGCCGTACCCAGAGCGAGAATTGTATCTCCGTCTTTCAGCAGAGCCCGCAGCACAGCAATATTAGCCAGCGTTGCGCTCATGGACTGAAGGTTAGCGTGTTCACAGCCAAAGAGTGTTTTGATCCGCTGGACAGCAATCCGCTCCACTTCGTTGACAATTTCGCATCCACCCACCATTCTGGTATCTGGGTATCCCTGAGCATTCTTATTGGCCAGAACAGATCCCTCCAGGCCAATAGCCAGCGGGGAGGCGTAGTTCTCCGAAACGATCAGATTCAATGTCGTTCTCTGCCGCTCCTCCTCAGCTTCCACTAACCGCGCCATTTCCGGATCGAAGCGTTTCACAGCCGCATAGCTATTGTCCAGGTACATCTCATTACCTCCTATATTCCAAAGTGTCCTTTTTCAGAAAGCTTATAAAAGCACCTATTTCGGTTCAGCGTTACAGTTCAATTTGATTTTGCAGCTATAGATAGATTATTACTTCTTTATGTATATACTTAACATCTAGTATAGTATAAAATCAGAAC
>CABQGZ010000528.1 GCA_902463835.1 uncultured Lachnospiraceae bacterium | reverse complement strand
CTTCATTATGTAGTTTACCACAGCGCAAAAGAAAAGTCTAGTAATTTTTTTATTTTTCTATAAAATAGTCAGTGATGGGATCCCATGACAATGCCACCATACAAGGAGAAAAAAATGAGTGTGAAGCCAAAAAACGAATTACCCAACACGTCCAGGCTGGACGAAGAACGCCACTTGCAGGAAACACTTGCCGTCATCCGGGACAACTGCCGGAAATATCAGGAGGAAGTTTCCACACTGCGCAACAACATTGACGACATGCAGGCACATTTTCACGATGATAATCCAGAGCTGATCAATGAGCTGGAAAATACCTACACCATGTACAATTTCTTAAGCAGAACCCTGGAGCGCAATGAAAAGGCCCTGAAAAAGCCCTATTTTGGGCGCATTGACTATCGTGATGAAACACTTGGCACCCGGGAGACCTTTTACATCGGCAGGGGCGGCATTTCCAGAGATGTAATCCACCCCATTGTCATAGACTGGCGGGCTCCCGTGGCAAATGCTTATTATGAGAACGGCCTGGGCAAATGCACCTACCCGTCCCCGGAAGGAAAGCCGGTACCAATTGATTTGACGCTCAAGCGCACCTACGAAATAGAGGGCGGAGAGCTTAAGAACATTTTCGACACGGAAATCGTTGCCAACGATGATATTCTGACAAAATATCTGTCGAAAAATAAGCAGGCTGTGTTGGGTGAAATCGTTGCGACGATCCAGAAAGAGCAAAATGAAATCATTCGAAAGACCCCCTACCACAATTGTATCGTGCAGGGTGTGGCAGGCTCCGGCAAGACCACCGTGGCCATGCATCGGATTTCTTATATTCTCTACAATTACGCAAAACGTTTTCGTCCGGAGGATTTCTATATCGTGGGCAGCAACCGGATTTTACTGAATTATATCACTGGCGTTCTGCCGGATCTGGATGTATACGGAGTGCGGCAGATGACCATGGAGCAGCTGTTTGTGCGTCTTTTGTACGAGGATTGGGATGAAAAAAAGTACCGCATCCAAAGTACAGATACTTCAGGTGAAAAAAATGTAGTCAAAGGAACGCTTTCCTGGTTTCGGGATCTGGAGGAATTCTGCAGCAAGCTGGAATGGAATGCGATCATAAGAGAGTCCATTTATCTGAATCCAAAACAATTTGTGGAAGGTTTCGTAGATGGCAAGGCAGGCGTCCACGACAGGACCGGAGGCAAGCCTGCTGCCTCCGGCGATCTGGTACTCCTTGTGGACGGCAGTCTGGTAGAACAGTACATCCGCGAAAACCCGGCCGTTTCCATACAGAGTAAGATCAATATGCTCAATGAGCGGCTGCGAATCAAGATCAAGGATGAATTTCTGGGGAAGGGCGTCAAATACACAGAGAACGTACGCAAAGCCATTTTAAAGGCCTATCGCGGCCGATATGGTGCCAATCAATGGAAAAAATCCATTTTTACCATGTACGAGGATTTCTTAAGAACCCAGCTGGCCAAAGGTTATAACGTAGATTTTCCAGATACGGTTTTTGATGTATACGACCTGGCTGCTCTGGCTTATCTGTATAAGAGGGTAAAGGAAACAGAAGTCATCAGCGAGGCCCATCACATCGTCATTGACGAGGCCCAGGATTTTGGCATGATGGCCTACAGCGTGCTGAAATTCTGCGTAAAAGACTGCACCTATACCATCATGGGAGATGTATCCCAGAATATTCACTTTGGCTATGGACTGAATGACTGGGAAGAATTAAAGAAACTATACTTGAAGGACAGCAGGGCCAGCTTCGCCATTCTGAAAAAAAGCTATCGAAATACGGTGGAGATATCAGACTTTGCCACCAGGATACTGCATCATGGCAGGTTTGCTGTGTATCCGGTAGAGCCTATTATCCGCCATGGGAATGCGCCCCAGGTGCTTCCTGTAAAAAGCTACAGCCTCCTCCTGGAAAAGGCCGCTTCCGTCTGCAGGGAATGGCAGAAGAAAGGTCTTGAGACAATCGCTGTCATCTGCCGGAATTCGGAAGCTGCGCAGAAAACAGCAAAGAAACTGGGGCAGCTGATAGAGGTGATGGAGAGCAGCCTGGAAAGCGCAGCCTTCGGAAACGGAATCATGGTGCTGCCGGTGGAATATACAAAGGGTCTGGAGTTCGATGCCGTACTGATCTTAAATCCCACTCGGGAGGAATACCCGGTGGACGACGGCCATGCCAAGCTCCTCTATGTGGCAGCTACCCGCGCCCTCCATGAACTTTGCGTGCTGCATACCGGCGATCTGACAGGATTGATTGCGGATCCTGCACCCCAAGGAACCGTAACGGTGATTGAAGATGCCCAATCGCCTCTCGATACATCGAAATATCATCAAAGACAACTGGATCGAGCACCACAATCGCCTCTCGATACATCGAAACATCATCGAAAGCTGCCAGAACAAAGAACGAAACTAACAGCGGCTTCGGAGTCGCCGCTTAAAAAACCGACTTTTCCCTTCGGAAGTCTTCCAGCCACAGAGCTTCTGCGGCCTGTTGGACATGCCAAAACAGATCAGCGGGTACGCTGGGTAACCAAGCAGCCGGACGGCATGTATCTGCACAGCTCCTACGGCGTTCTGCGCCTTTGCCCCATTGGCAGCAAAATCGTGCGGATTACCTTTGCCAGAGGCAGCCAGCTTCCAGCCACCGTGCATCCGAAGATTTCTGTCACCAAGCCTTACCGGGAATGGATGTACCGGGAAAACAATAAGCTTTTGGAGCTCACAACGGATGACATTTATCTGCAGGCAGCGAAGGAAACCGGAGCCGTCACTTTTCTGACAAGAGGCAAGCAGCCTCTGCTGGCAGAGCGCAGCAAAGAAAGCAGGCTTCTGGAGAAAACGCCCCAGGGCCAATCAAGAGCCAGACAATATCTGGACTGGCCCAAAAATGAAAATCTATATGCACTGGGCGCCGGTACCAAAGCAGAGCTTTCCTTAAAAGGTTCTGCCCGCTATATTTCCCATACAGGAAGCGTGGATAAACTGCCCTTGATCCTTTCCGATAAGGGGTATGCTCTGCTGGTGGCTGCGGACGGGCCTGTTTTCTGCTGTGATGTTCCGATCTATGGACCTCACCTCTGTGCGGAAAACGCAGAATTGCTGGATTATTACTTTATTGTTGGGAAGGATGCAAAAGAACTTCTCGCAGCCTATAACTACTTGTGCGGAAAAAGGGGCTAATGCTTGATCCTTGACAAGAGATAGAAATAATCATTGACACCTTTCCAGCGAAAGTATATACTATGGATATACATTAAATTAAGGAGGCAATACTATGCAGACGCAGGTAAAAGCATGGGGAAACAGTCAGGGTATTCGATTGCCAAAGGAAATATTAACCGAAGCCGGAATCAGTTTAAACGATGCAGTTGAAATCAAGGTTTCCAACGGCATTATTACGTTAATGAAGCAATTTCGTCACAAGACATTGGAGGAGCGTGCGGAAGCATTCGACGGAAAATTGAATTTGGACGGTGAATACTATTGGGG
>CABQGZ010000527.1 GCA_902463835.1 uncultured Lachnospiraceae bacterium | reverse complement strand
GTTCAGGAAAGCAATGAGCAAAAAGGAGGAATATCAAAATGACAATTTTGGAAGTCAATAACCTGAAAAAAATATATACCACACGTTTCGGCGGAAACCAGGTGACGGCCCTCACCAACGTGTCCTTCACAGTAGAAAAAGGAGAGTACGTAGCCATCATGGGGGAATCCGGTTCTGGAAAAAGTACATTGTTAAACATCCTGGCGGCGCTGGATAGACCCACCACGGGCTCAGTGCTGCTGGAGGGAAAAGAGCTGGCAAAAATCAAGGAATCGGTACTTGCGGAATTCCGCCGGGATAACCTGGGATTTGTATTTCAGGATTTTAATCTTTTGGACACCTTTACCCTGGAGGATAATATCTATCTTCCCATGGTGCTGGCCGGAAAATCCTACCAGGAGATGCGGGAGCGGCTGATTCCGATCATTGAGAAGCTGAAAATCTGCGATCTTATGAAAAAATATCCCTATGAGGTTTCCGGCGGACAGAAGCAGCGTGCAGCAGTGGCACGGGCCCTGATCATGCGTCCGAAGCTGATCCTGGCGGATGAACCTACCGGAGCCCTTGACTCCCGGGCCACAGATGAGCTGCTGTCCCTTTTTTCCGAGCTGAACGAGGACGGTCAGACCATACTGATGGTGACTCATTCCGTAAAGGCGGCAAGCCATGCGGGGAGAGTGCTGTTTATCAAGGATGGAGAGGTGTTCCATCAGCTTTATCGGGGGAACAGCACCAACCAGGAGATGTATCAGAAGATATCGGATACACTTACAATGCTGACACAAGGTGGTGAGATACGATGAAGATGGGATTTTATCCAACGCTTGCCTCAAGCGGCATGTATAAAAACAAGAAGCTGTACCTGCCCTACCTGTTGACCTGTATCGGTATGGCGATGATGTATTATATCATTTGCTTTTTATGTAAAAGCAAAGGTGTAGCGGCTATGCGCGGCGGCAGTGAGATGCAGATGGTACTGAGCTTTGGCTGCGGCGTCATTGCCGTATTCGCAGTCATTCTTCTGTTTTATACCAACTCCTTTTTGATCCGTCGGAGAAAAAAGGAATTTGGCCTCTATAACATTCTGGGTATGGGAAAAAAGAATCTGTTCCGGGTATTGTTCTGGGAAACGTTGTTTTGCGCAGGTATCACGCTGATCGGAGGGCTGGTGTGCGGAATCCTCTTTTCCAAGGTGGCGGAGCTATGTATGGCAAAGATTCTTGCCACCAGCGGCAGTATGACTTTTTCCATCGAATGGGGAGCCGTGTTTCAGACGGTGATCCTGTTTGGCGTGATATTTGTGCTGCTTCTTGTAAACAGTGTGCGCCAGATCTATGTGGCAAAGCCGGTGGAGCTGATGAAGAGTGAAGCTGCGGGGGAAAAGCCGCCGAAGGCCAATTGGGTGTGTGCCTTGCTGGGAGTATTGCTTTTGGGCGGCGCCTATTATCTGGCTGTCACCATTGAGGATCCGATCGCTACAATGCTGTGGTTCTTTGTGGCTGTGATTATGGTCATTATCGGAACGTATCTGTTGTTTATTGCCGGTTCAGTGGTACTGTGCCGTCTGCTGCAGAAGAATAAAAAATATTATTACAAGACAAACCATTTTGTGTCGGTGTCTACCATGGTATACCGCATGAAGCGGAATGGAGCAGGACTGGCCTCCATCTGTATCCTTTCCACCATGGTGCTGGTGATGATCTCCTCCACAGCCGGGCTGTTCATCGGAAAGGAGGGTTCCCTGCGGAACCGCTACCCACGCAATGTGGTGCTGGATACACAGAGTATTGAGGAATCCTACACAGAGCAGATACACCAGATTGCAAAGCAGGCTGTGGACAGTCATGGACTGCTGCAGCAGGATCTTATGAACTATCAGTATCTGGCTGTCGCCGGATATCAGCTGGAGGATCAGATAATTTTTGATCAAAGTAAGCTGACCAGCTTCGATATGACAAGTTATAGCGACGTCAAGCAGCTGTTTATTATTCCAATTTCCGATTACAACCGTCTTATGGGAACGAAGGAGGTGCTTGAGGACAATGAGATCCTCCTGTACAGTACCAAAACAGAGTATCCATATGATACGATTGCTCTCGAGGGCTGTGAGCCGATGAAGATCAAAAAAGAGGTACCGGATTTTGTAAAAAATGGTGTGGATACCTCGCAGGTGGTATCTTCCCTCTTCCTGTTCGTATCGGGTATGGAACAGATGGAACAAATTTTTAAAGCGCAGAGTGAAATTTATGGAGAAAATGCATCCTTTTTGCATGACTGGTACGGGTTCGATCTGTCCTGCAAGGAGGAAGAAATGACGGCGCTGACAGAGGAAATCGCAGCACAGATACGTCAGCTGCAGCTGGAAGACGGCAGTTTTCCGAGGGTAAATACGGAATGTGTTGCCAAGGAGCGATGGAGCTTCTATGCATTGTACGGAGGCATGTTTTTCCTGGGAGGATTGCTGGGGCTGGTATTTGTCCTGGGTGCTGTACTGATCATCTATTACAAGCAGATTTCCGAGGGCTATGAAGATCAGGCGCGGTTTGTGATCATGCAGAAGGTGGGAATGACGAAAAAGGAGATCCGAAAGAGCATCAATTCCCAGGTACTCACGGTATTTTTCCTTCCGTTGATCGCTGCGGGGGTACATACCGGATTTGCATTTCCAATGTTCCAGAAGATACTGCTGATGTTTGGACTTGCGGATATACCGCTGTTAATCGGAGTCGCGGTGGGATGCTATCTACTGTTTGGAGTGTTCTATGTGCTGGTGTACCGGGCGACGTCCAGGGCGTATTATGGAATCTGTACGAATGGGTAGGTGAACCGGGGCTATGTTACTGGCTTTTCCTCTGATACTGCACCGGTTTCATGGTCTCATTGAGCGCTTGGAAGGTATAGTTATTGTCTTTCAAGTATTCCAGAACGGAGGGAAGAGCCTTTAGGGTTGCATTCTTGCCCTGACCGTCGTGCATGAGAACCACAGGAAACTTCTGGTTTCCTACGGTGGTGGTGACATTTTCGATAATGTTCTCCGTGGTGGTGAGCTGGCTTCCGTCCCCGGAGCTTACGTTCCAGTCGTAGTAGATGAAGCCGCGGCGTTCCATCTCTTTGACGATCTCATCGGTGATACTGCGCTTTCCGTTGGTGCTGCCGCCGGGGAAACGGAAGAGTGCGGGGCGCTGACCGGTCTCTTCATATACCCAGTCGTAGACCCTCTGAAAATCTTCCAGGAAGGCATCTACAGATGCGTAGATTTTCTTATAATCATGACTGTAAGAGTGGAGCGCCAGCGTATGGCCGCGCTTCACGATTTCCGACAGCAGCTTCGTATATTCCTTGCTGTCCTTGTACACTACGAAGAACGTAGCCTTTGCGTCATATTCATCCAGAAGATCCAGTACCTGCGGCGTCAGATCGGAAGGACCGTCGTCAAAGGTGAGATACACGGCTTTTTTTGCCTGACTTGCGGTTTTGTCATCTGATTTGGAGTCGTGACGTTTGTCGTATTCTGCC
>CABQGZ010000526.1 GCA_902463835.1 uncultured Lachnospiraceae bacterium | reverse complement strand
GTAAGGAGACAGAGGACGCATTGTTTTTGCAGCAGCATATTGCGGGCATGAGCAATTATACCTTGCCGATCATTGGGCCACAGGTGCTTAAGGACGGACAGAAAGCTATCATACTTGGGAGCAGTGGAGCCAGAGAATCTGCCGCTAAAATAAACAGTCTATCTAAAAAAGAATTTCTTGCGGAGGCTGAGGAAGACAGTCTGTATCTATGTGCCTGGGATGAAGCGGATGAGTATCTTGTTGTCCGTATGTTTCTTGGGGAGAGCCTGGGGTGCCAGTTTATCAGCAATACGCCGGCACAGGCCAATATGAAGCTGGACGAGTATTCTTTTAAGTTTACCACAGCGTTTGACGGATCCGATAAGTTCCGGGCAATGACGAGTCCTGTGGCAAGACTGGAGTGTATCAATGAATTCAATGTCCTTCAGGGCGGTTGTACCGATGGAACCTATGCCTACTATATTCTGCAGGATCAGAAGCTGAATAGTGGAAATTGCCTGATCGTCAAGATGGATGTAAATACCTGGGAGATTGTGAAAGTCAGCGATCCACTGCCCTTAGATCATGGGAACGGCATTACTTATGTGCCCTCCAAAAAGCAGCTCCTTGTATCCAATTGCGATCCGGACCCCAAGCTGGTGACCTGGGTGGATGCGGAAACATTGAAATTGGTATCAAATGTGGAGCTTCCATACAGCACATATGCATTGTCTTACAATGCCTTCAGAAATATGTATGCAGGTTATGGATTGAGCAAGGTGATGCTGATGGTGGATGATAAACTGAATGTGACAAAATCCTATAATGGATTGGCCAGCAGTTATACTACCCAGGGATATGATGTGGATGACGACTATGTCTACATTGTATCCTGCACCAGCAATTACATTCACGTTTGTGACTGGGAGGGACACTGGCTCCAGACGATTCCTATCAAAGTCAACACGGAGATGGAAAATATGATATCCTTTGGCGATCTGCACTATACCTCGTTCCTGAATGCAGGTGCGGATATCTGTATGACTGTTTTTTACAGGAATATTAATCAATAAAGGAGGGGGAGAGAATGGAAGAAAAACCGGCAAAGAAAAAAGGGAAAAAGGGTTTGGCACTGCTTCTTGTGCTTTTGCTGATGACAGCAGGAGGCACTGCTACGGCAGTATATATTGCAGGAAACAGCAGAGAGCAGGCGGAAAAGGAATCGGAGCGGGCCCGCTGGCTGAAAGAACAGTTGGAGGATCCGGCTGTATCAGAGGTAAGCTTTGACGATACCATTGAGGTGAAGGCGTCTCTGACTGTTACAGGCGAAAAGAAGCTGGTCGGAAGCGGCACGGTCATTTACCGGGGGAAAGCTGTAAAATGGAGCGACAAATCCTTCCGGATACCCAAGGACGAGTGCGCTGCGCTTCATTTTGGAGATGTTGCTGGGCTGGACGCATTATTTACGGTGAAGGATGGCGGAAGCCTGAACGTAGGCGGAAATGTAACCCTGGACGGCGGGAAAACTGCGGTAGTTGCAGCGGTTGAGAAGAATGGCACACTGACAGTTTCCGGGGAGGCCGTATTGAAAAATGGTCTTGGTGCCATCGCGGTAAACGATGGAAAAATGTCTGTTGAGGGTGGCATGCTGCAGGCGACCAGCGGTTATAATATCGTGAATTATGCAGAATTGACAGTTGCCGGCGGCGAGATCAACGGCAGCGGAGACCGCATGATGGCAGTTCTTACTTCCGGAACGGTCAGTCTGACCGGTGGAACGGTGAGGAATGAGCAGGGAACAGGTATCTATCAGACGGACGGTTCCTTTACTATGGCAGGAGGCAAGCTGGACAGTGCATTGATAGACAATGTCTATATTGGCGGCGGGAAAGCCAGTGTGACGGACGGAACGATCACCTATGGCGATCATGGAATCCACAATGCGGCAGAAGCAGTGGTGACTGGCGGAAGCTATGAATTTAACGGACACCAGATACATAATGAAGGGAAAATGGATTTGAGAGGGACAACTTTTGCGACCTCTACCCAGCACAGCATTGTGAATACTGGTGACAAAGCAGATATGACGGTAAAGGATGTGGTAGTGCAGTCAGCCACGGTACACGCGTTCTACAATGTGCGGGGAGCCGTCATGAATGCCGAGAATATCACGGTGGAGTCCGCCATGGCAAAAGGTGTTCACAATGGCGGCGGACATTTTACTGGCCGCAACGTTACCATTGTGCGTACACAGGGAGCAGGCGTCGGCAACGATATTGAAAAAGGGTGGACCGGAGATGGTGATGTAACGATTGACGGTCTTGCGGTGAAAAAAGCAACCAACTACAATCTGTTGAATACCGCTGGCACGATGACTGTCACCAATGCCACATTGTATCCCATCGCATCCAACAGCGTGCAGGTCAGCGGCGGAACATTGAACCTTACAGATGTTGAGGTACAGGGGACCTTAGGAAGCGGCGTCTTCCATGGTTTTTATGTGTTTGGTGGTACTGTCAATGCTACAAATGTAAATGTTGGAGCAACTGTCGCCAGAGGAATCCAGAACAGAGGAGGTACCTTTAACGGCAAGAATATTACAGTGACAGGCGCGAAAGGAACGGCCATCGGCAATCTGACGGGCCTGGATGGAGTTACAGACGGAACCATTACCATCGACGGGCTGAAGATCAGCGGGGCATTCGGTTACAGTCTCCAGAATACCAATGGAGGAGCCATTCATATTAAGAATGGAACCATTGAGGTCTGTGATACTACAGCTGTTCGTATTGACGATGGCCGAATTGCGCTGACCAATGTGCAGCTGGTTGGAACGACCACCAAGGAACAGGCGAAAAACCAGTACAATGGGATTACAGCCCTGGGAGGCAAGGTTGAACTTAGCAATGTTACTTTGAAAAATATGTTAGGACGAGGAATTTCTAATGACGGCGCTGCCATCAGCGGTTCAGATGTGAAGGTTGCAGGAGCACAGGGGAGTTCCATCTGTAATTTGTCTGGAACCATGTCTCTGACAACGGTGACCACCAACGATTCCACTGGCTACAACCTGGATGTGCGGGGCGGCGAGATGACCGTAAAAAATGGAACCCTTAATATGGGTAAAACCACCAGCGTAGGAATGCGGGGCGGAAACCTCACCCTGATCGATACAGATATTAACGGCTCACCCACTATCACAGATGCGGATGGTAAGGTCAACACATATCATGGATTCACAGCAACAAAAGGAACTGCTTATCTGAAGAATGTTTTGATCCGGGATACTGCAGGACGGAACTTAAATGTCAGCGAAGAGTCTGTTGTGCTTACCGGGGAACAGATAACGCTGCGGAATCCGGGAGGAACCAGCCTCTATAATAAGGGAACGGTTGAGATTACCGGCCTTTCTGTTGAGGATAACAATGCCGGCTATCAGGTGGATAATCACGGCACTCTGACTTTGACGGATGCCACGTTTACCCCGGCGATAACTACAAACATCAACCTGCAGAAGAAATCCGTGACCGTTTTAAATAACG
>CABQGZ010000525.1 GCA_902463835.1 uncultured Lachnospiraceae bacterium | reverse complement strand
TTTCATTATGCTCATTTATTTTCTCCTATATTCTTTTTTTCATGATCATAGCGTTTCTACGAAATGCACCGTAGAATTCATATATTTCTCCCATTAAATATCATTTAATCAAACTGTGTCAGCCAGTTTTTATCCTGGAACGCCAAAAAGCATAACTCAATCTGTTCTCTGCTCGTTTTTTCCTCCGCCAGATTCTCCGGGATCTCTTCCAGTGAAAAATACTGAATTTCCGTCGTCTCTATATTTTCCATGAACTGTCCGCCGATCAGATCGCACAGCACGAAGACTTTGCACACGCCATACGCATATATTGGCTTGTTGTGCTTATTTCTGTCCTGCACGGAAATAAGCTTTACAGCCTTCACATCCAGCCCGGTCTCTTCTTTTACTTCCTTGATTGTATTGGAACCAACAGATTCCAATACATCGCACCAGCCCCCAGGCAAAGACCATGTTCCGTTATTTTCATGTACCAGCAATATTTTGTCGTCTTTAAAAATTGCTGCTCGCGTGTCCAGCTTCGGCGTTTGATAACCGGTCTCATTGCAGAACAGCCCCTTCACTTGCTCTGTATTTAAATCACTTTTTTCCGCCAGTATTTCCGCTGCGATCTCCCGCAGTCGTTCGTATCGCTCAATGTCATACACATTGTCTGTGTAGGCCAGGCCTGCCTGTGCCAGACTCTGTATCTCAATTGCCCACTTTAGCCATTTTTCCATTTTGTATCACTCCTGTGCAAACTATTTATCGCTGATTTCGTAACGGTTCTAACTATACCACTCGCAAATTATCTCATTTCCTTCTTCAGAATATCCAATCGCTGCTGAAACATGCTATATTCGTTCAATCGGCCGCCAAACCATTCCTTTTCAACCTCTTTCTGCTGGTTCAACCCTACTTTGCGGACAGCCATGACAGCAGCCTCCCGCTGACTTAGCTTTGCCGGTCTTACGGTCTGACAATTGGCGCCGTCCAACGTATCATAGGCGTGAAAAGCCTGATTAAAATCCATCAGAGAATGAATACCCACGGGAAGGTTTGTCTCATTGTCAACAAAAAGTCCCCAGTTGCCCCAGGGCCGATCCGTATTTCCCACCAGATAATCTATGATATTCATCATATAAAAGGTGTAGCTGTCCAACTGCAGGATAGCCTCTGTGGCGTCCATATCCCGATTGCTGGCATATATCTCATAGGCCTCTCTGGAAACAATGGAATACCGCAGCGAAGTCATAATCTTGCTTACAGACACCTTTTCCCCTTCAAAAAAATCTTCCTGATAGATCACCTGATTCACACGAAAACACTGACAGATTCGGCTGGCCAGAACCTCATCCTCCACTGCTTTTGCGCCGCCGTCTTTCAAAAGATAAAATCCATCCGACATTCGGATCCAGGCTTTTGGAAAACACCCGTCCGTGGACAGGTCTCTCACCAGACTCTGATTTTCCACTGTCATCTGCTTTCCACGCAGCGAAACGTCCACAAAAGCATTGCTCAAATGGTTTTCGTATAGGTTCAACTCTGAAAAAGTAACGGTCTCCTGCTCTCTTTTCACCCAATAAATATCTGTCAGCGACAGGCAGTGATAAGACAGCGCAATCTGTGCCCGTTCACGGTCTGTTACAGCCTGGGAGGCTCCGATGCTGTTCAAAATTTCCTTGGCATACTGGCGGTCCAATGTCAGGATCCGGGAGGCGCACCAGTAATAGAAATTCGTCACGTTATTCACCAGGGTATCTATGTCTTCACCTTCCTCAAGATAGAGGTGGTATGGCATGAAGTGACTGTCATATATCCTGCAATGTCCCTGGGTATCCAGACTTGCCGCTGCCCGTTCGCCGTGCATGATGATGTATTTGCTTTTTTCCATTTTTGGTACACCTCCTTGATGGGTTGCTGCTAGTTATGCAGTGCGAACTCGGAAGGTTTGCTTCCTCGTTCACGGGCGTCTACGCTCCGCTTCGGTCCGCGCTAAACGGTTTGCGGCTAGTTACGCAGTGCGAACTCGGAAGCTTTGCTTCCTCATTCACGGGCATTCGCCCTATCAATCCAGTCATCCAGAAATTCGTCTGCAAGCAGCCGATTTCTTTCTTCCTGTCTTGGCACTGCTCATTGCTTTCGTGGACATTATACCAAATATTCCTTATGGAAGGCAACTGTATTTTAATCAAATCCATATGTCAGCTTCTTTTCTTCCAGCCACCGCAGGGGCCAGTAGGAATTAATGCTGATCTCTGTGCCGTCCGTCTGGTCTACGTAGATTCCGAGATGCAGATGCACATCAAAATTCCCCACCGTTCCCTCCACCTCGCTGTAGCCGCTGTCCCCCATAAAGCCGAGCATATCTCCGGCTTTTACTGTGTCTCCCGGTTGAAAATCTTTGGCATAGTCAAAGAGATGAGCATAGTAAAAATAGCCGCCATGGGGCGCACGGATTCCAATTCGATACCCGCCCTTTGTCAGCCATCCAATCTTCTCCACCACCCCGTCTGTCATACTGATCACTGGATAGCGGCCACGTTCATTGATGTCAGCCATGATATCCGTGCCTTCGTGTCCCCTTTTTCCGCCAAAGGTCCGCTCAAACATCCAGGAGTCTGAATATGTAACACCGGCGTCCTCGTTGCGTGAGGATACAGGAACCGGAAAATAAACAAGATCCTCCCAGACAGCGCAGAGGTATCCGGTAAGGATCTTGAATTCCGTATTTCTTTT
Organism: uncultured Lachnospiraceae bacterium; assembly: GCA_902463835.1. GTDB lineage: Bacteria > Bacillota > Clostridia > Lachnospirales > Lachnospiraceae > 14-2. The sequence continues at coordinate 822 of CABQGZ010000525.1, read as the reverse complement.
CTCTTTCAATTGATTGACCGAACGGTTCAGGCTGTCCTTTTTCTCCTCACCTGTCAGCAGGTAAGCGCACAGATACTCATAGTCCGTGTATCCGCCTTTTTTCTCCCAGCCGCGGAATTTGTCCAGCAGTTCTTGCGGTACTTCCTGGGCACGAAGCTTATCCAGCGTATCTTCCGCCTGGAGCAGACGGTTCAGCCTGGCAGTACTCTTCATGGCGTCCATCCAGGACACATCAAACAGCACCAACAGCGCCAGTAAAATCAGGAGAAAAACCGTTCTTTTTTTTGCCATTATTTTGCCCGCTTCAGAAATTCAACAAGCAACCGCCACACGCGTTCCGTCGAGGAGATACTCAACCGTTCCTGGGGCGTGTGGATATCGTAGTTGTTTGGACCGAAGGAAATGCAGTCCAGGTTCTCCAGCTTTCCGGAAAAAATGCCGCATTCCAGTCCGGCATGAATGGCCTTTATCTTCGGCTCCTCGCCAAAGAGATCCCGGTAGACATCACACATCAGCTTTCTCGTATCTGATTCCGCCTTGTACTCCCAGGCTGGATAATCCCCAGAGACGGCAACCTCCCCGCCTAAAAATTCCGTCAGGAAACGCAAGCGGTCTGTCACATCATATTTTCGGCTGGTGACACTGCTCCTCACGGAAAAGCTCACGTGAAAAGCCTCCTCCTCCATCTTTAGGATTCCAGGATTTAAAGAGGTTTCCACCAATCCTGGAATATCCATACTCATATTTTGAACACCATAAGGAATATTCCTCAAGAAGAACAGCACTTTAACCACGGAACGGCTGTCCAGCACCTGGAAGCTT
>CABQGZ010000524.1 GCA_902463835.1 uncultured Lachnospiraceae bacterium | reverse complement strand
GACTTCACGACCTCCTGGTTCTTCAGGGCCTGGACGAGCGAGAAATATGCCGACCGCGGCCGTGGTTATTCTATGGTTAAGGTTCATCGTAGCCTAACATTTTTTAGTGCTTGTTAATTTACTGAATATTTTCCGTTATCTGCCTTTATGATCGCACATTTCGTTCATCGGATCACAATCCCGACGATGTACTCCTCGGGCACAAGGCCGAAATAACGGCTGTCGCGGGAGTCCAGAACGTTGTCGCCGCCGAGGAAATACCAATTGTGTTTGAAGGTATATTCATTCAATGGTACCTGCCCAAGGAAGACTTGTCCGCCATTCTCGCTCAGGCGCTTACCAGTCTCATACAATATAGGTCTGCGCCAGGTCCTGTAATTGTCAGCATTGATCTCAATGGTGTCTCCTTTTCTCGGGACTGGCAGCGATCCGAAATCACGTATTGTCCAGCCAAGCTTTTTGTTCACCTGCATAGCCCTCAACACAACTCCGGTCTTTGTCAGGACAGAATCAGGGGTTTCTGACAAGATACGCTGATACTTCAGATCACCTATATGTCCTCCTGACTGAGGGTCAACATAATACCCGTTAATTATTCTCACCGTATCGCCCGGCACGGCATAGCAACGCTTCAGATAGACATAGTTTATCCGGAATGTGATCGTGTCCTTGGATCTCGCATATGGATAGTTCGCGACCACCAGATCACCAGCCTTTACCTTTGAGAATCCCGGAAATCGAAACGAGGACAACGTCGGTTTGGTAAAATCATAGTCAGTATAAATCCGTGCCCCCATTCTGAGTTTGTTCACCCGCACTCGTTCTCCACTATGGAGAACCGGTTCCATCGACTTACCTGTCACCACGAAAGTGTCACTTATCAAGACTCTGTTAATGTAGTGGAGGACAACAAGCGCTATTACTGATGATAATATAATCAGTGATAGCCTCTTAATCTTTCTTATGCTCATCATAGTACTTCCTTGCTCTTTCATGTAGGTCACGCATTGACATATTCCTCTCATTCACCGGAAGGGACAACGCTTTCCGTGCATAAGCCAACGCCTGCTCCGTGTTGCCTTGCCTCTCTTTCATCTCCATCAGCAAGATGTAAGGGTACAAACGCGATGGCACCATATTGTGCGCATGAATATAATTGCGTTCGGACAGCTCATAGTCCCCAAGGGCTTCATGGTTTTTCCCTATGATGTTATAAAACATTGGGTCCGATGAGATTAACGCGCCCTCTCTCAGAATCACGTTGCTTTCTTCGTAACGACATTCTTTATGTAGTGCATAGCCATAATCATATAGGTAACGGAAATTCCTACGGAGTTGTGGGTATAGAATGGCCAACCTGTCCGCCATGCCATCAAAAATCCCAAAATTAGTAAATCTCCGCTCCTCAAGCCATTTGCTCTCAGCCTCTTTTCTGTGTTTGTTTTCCGGCAGCCATACCAACATTGATCCAACTGACAGGCAGACGAGTGCCGGGACCAAAATCAGCCTTCCCTTTTTTCCGACTTTCACACTTACTCCTATCGCCGCTCCTAAGAAAACAGCCAAAAGCAATCGTAACTGCCACACAGCCAAAGGATATGAAGCCATCGCGAATGTGCCCCACGCAACGAGCCCAAAGGTCAAGGAAGAATCTGAATGACATAGCATCATCGTTCCGAGAACAATGACAGCCACCGACAACAACAAGCCAAGAATCCCGAACTCCATTCCCAGACGAAGATATTCATTAAACGCATATTCCGGGCAGCCAGCGATCCTTACCCTCTCTTGGCCACGTTCCTCCCCCTCAAAATATTCCGCCTGCGCATCACCGTATGATCCAAGTGCATTACCGTATCCGTGCCCTGTCAATGGTTTGTCGGCTATGGCGCGCAGTTCCATCTCCCAAATGTGGAAACGGCCAAGCGCCGAGTCCTTCTTGAGACAGAACGCTCCTGCACCGATAGCCAGAGACACTGCTACAACAGACAGGGGCAACCATTTATGCGATCTCAAATATGACTTTATCTCCGTTTTAGTCAATGCAAAGACCACCCCCGACACAGCCAACGCGATGAGACCAGCCCGACTCATTGATGCGGGCAGAACTACAATGCCCAAACATCCGGAAACAGATGATAACCAAAATAGTATTCTATCATACAGGTTTACGGAATCACGCCACCTCCACGCGGCCGCAAAAACCACGGCTATGCAGACAGCGAGGAACCCGCCATAAGGACCAGAGTTAGCGAATCCTCCAGTCATAGGGCACATACTGTTATGAGAGACAGCGATCCCAAGCAACTGCATAATCCCAAGCACCGACTCGTAGGCAAGCCATAGCGACAGCGCAGAGACGACTATGCGTTCAGCCACCTCTCGCCGACAGACGAACAAGGCCAATGAGAAGAGAACTGTAGCCAGAAAAACCACAACACTAATTTACCGCCTGAATCAATCCAACTTGAACCGATATACCATCAGAGAGCCATCCTCTTCGCCACCAATGATTTGAGAATAATAGTATGGAGCGATGTAACCGACGACCTTGAACCCTTTCGGAATCTCACTATCAGACATCAGTTTTCCATCCTTATACACCTGAAGTCCATCGTATTCTGAATCCGCTCCTTTCTTATAAGATCTGAAACATACTCCGGTCTCGTCAATATACTCAATCCAGTAATAGTATCCTTTTTTCGTTATGTTTGTCCTATAGGCATTCATCTCGTCCAAAGAACCGAACTGTTCATAGTCTGTGTCCATATTAACTCCTGAGCGTCCGAACGCAAACTTCGGCTTGCGGTTGTGGTCAAATACATAAACCAAGGAGTCAGCGGCGAAGCCAATGTACATATTATCTTGGTTGTCAATGTCAAACATCACAAAATCCATCCCTCTATACTTTGCCTTGTCTTCACTGAACATAGATGGCAGCCCTTGAATCTCTGACTTTAACGCTTTCCCCTCTGTCATATCCACAACGCCTATGTGGCAAACCTTCTTCTCGTAATCAGGACCAAATATAAAATCCGGAATATCTGATACTAGACCTTCATAGAGTTTACCTTTATAGAACCTGGCAATACAGTCCCCTGGAGTTGTGTAGGCAAGGAATTCTGACGGGGCATATTCCTTCTGTTGGTCTTTCACGATAAGAAATCTGTTGACAGCGGTCAAATCTTTTGAGAAATACTCGAAATCCAGACTTGATCCCGCAATAGCAAGCTCACCATCACCTGACATTGTGCCAATCATATAATGCTTGATTATTGACTCATTCGACGCTCTGCCGTTGCCAAGAGTCCTCTTTATCAGATGCCCCTCCGCATCGAACCTATAAAGCCAACCATAGAATATGTCCAGACAGCATATTCCTTGGCCCTCCTGCGCCCACGAGAAAGACTCACCTGAATAACGGACGGAATCCAACTGAAGCTGTTCCAGCCGCACACTGTTGTAAGCAGGAGCATCATCACTTTCAATCCTGCGCATTGAATCATAAACGTTATCTACATTGGAGCACGAACCCAACAGCAA